>CAIOSS010001187.1 GCA_903860995.1 uncultured delta proteobacterium
GTGCTCCCCTCGATCGGCGAGGCCGGGGACTGTGCACCTGGGTGGGTGCTCCCCTCGATCGGCGAGGCCGGGGACTGTGCACCTGGGTGGGTGCTCCCCTCGATCGGCGAGGCCGGGGACTGTGGACCTGAGCGGGTGCTCCCCTCGGAGGGCGAGGCCGGGTACTGCGGGCCTGGGTGGGTGCTCCCCTCGATCGGCGAGGCCGGGGACTGTGGACCTGGGTGGGTGCTCCCCTCGGAGGGCGAGGCCGGGGACTGATGGCGCGGGCGGGCGCTCGTCGCGGAGCGCTACGCCGGCAGCGTCGTGCCCACGAAGCCCAGGCGGCGCGCGACGGCCATCATGTCGTCGGGGATCTCCGCCTCGTAGTGCATCACCTCCCCGTTGTCGCGCGTGGGGTGCACGAAGCCCAGCGTGCGCGCGTGCAGCATCACCCGCGGCGCCGGCGGCATGTCGTCGCGGTAGCGCGCGTACACCCGGTCGCCCAGCACGGGGTGGCCCAGCTCGGACAGGTGGATGCGGATCTGGTGCTGCCGCCCCGTCTCCAGCTTGCACTCCACCACCGTCGCACCGCCTTCGCCCGCGAGCTGCAACAGCGGCCGCACGTGCGTCACCGCGCGCTGCCCGATGTGCGGCGCCGTGCGACCGCGCGCCGAGCCCCGCAGCCCGTCGCCGCGGTCGTCGAGGAGCACCGTCTCGATCTTCCGGGCCTCGTACATCCGGCCCTTCACCAGCGCGACGTACACGCGCTCGATGTCGTGCTTGCGGAAGAGCCCCGCGAGGTGGCGCTTGGCCACCCAGGTGCGGCCGAACACCAGCAGCCCGGAGGTCTCCCGGTCGAGCCGGTGCACCACGAAGAGCGGGGCGTGCGCGGGCGCCAGCTTCCACTTCGGCAGCATCGCGGCCACCCGGTCGGACAGCGCCCCGCGCTCGCCCACCTCGAAGGGCACGCTGTTCACCCCCGGCGGCTTGTCGATCACGATGATCTGCGGGTCGCAGTGGACGAGCCGCCAGCGCTCGAGGAAGAGCGCGTCGGGCGCCCCGGCGTCGCCCTCCGCGGGGCGCGCGCTGGGGTTCAGCTCGACCACCACCCCGTTGCCGGGGCGCGCCGCGGGGTCACGCTCGACGACGCCGTTGAGCGTCACCTTGCCGCGCGCGCACCAGTCCTTCGCGGTCTTCCACGGCACGTTCTTCCACTGCTTCAAGACGGCGCTGAGGGTCTGGCCAGCGTGGCTGGCGTCGAGGACGAGGCGTTCGGTGTTCATGGGGAGGAACTTGGGGAGACAGAGAGGGGGGTGCAGCCGCGGATGGTGCGTGACGGCGGGCCGACGGTGTGATGTTACACTGCCCACCGCGGGAGAGCCTCGATGAAGCTGTGTCCCACCTGCAAGCTGCGATACCCCACCGAGGCGACGCACTGCTTCGTCGACCGCACCGCCCTCATCAACGCGCCGGACCCCTACCTCGGCTCGGTGATCGCGGGGCGATACCGCGTCGAGGAGGTCATCGGGTCGGGGGGGATGTCCACGGTCTACCGGGCCATGGGCAACGCGGGCGACCGGCCCGTGGCCGTGAAGGTGTTCCGCAAGGAGCTGGTGGGCGACTCGAAGCTGCGCGAGCGCTTCCGCCGGGAGAGCACCAACACCCGGCGCCTCGCGCACCGTAACGTCATCGAGATCCTGGAGGAGGGCGACCTCGACGACGGCGTCCCCTACCTGGTGATGGAGTACCTCCACGGCGCGACCCTGGAGGTGGTGCTCAAGCGCGCCAAGGGGCCGCTGCCCATCGAGCGCGCCGTCGACCTGATGCTGCAGCTCGCCGCGGGGCTCGCGCGCGCCCACGACTTCCAGGTGCTGCACCGCGACCTCAAGCCCGAGAACCTCTACGTCTGCCCCCTGCCCGACGGCTCCGAGCTCCTGAAGATCCTCGACTTCGGCATCGCGCGCTGCCTGCTCGACACGCGGCTCACGGGCACCGGCGAGATCTTCGGCACGCCGCAGTACATGGCCCCGGAGCGCATCACCAGCACCGAGGCGGGCATCCCGGCCGACCTGTACGCCCTCGGGTGCATCATGTTCCGCTGCGTGACGGGGCGGCTGCCCTTCAGCGCCAAGGACGTCACCAGCTACCTCATCCAGCACCTGCGCGAGCCGCCGCCCTCGCCGCGCTCGCTCAACCCCGCGGTGCCCGCCGACCTCGACGCCCTCATCCTCCAGTGCCTGGAGAAAGACCCGGCGCACCGCCCGGTCGACGCCCACGCCATCGAGCGCGCCCTCGTGATGCTGGGCACCCGCCACCCGCGGCCCCGGCGCGCGTCGGGGGGCTTCGTCGCCCCGACGCCCCCCGCCCGCTCGCTGCCGCCCGCGCACTCGGCCTCGCTGCACGGAATGTTCGCCACGGACTCGGCGTCGCGCTGGGGGCGGCGCTCGGAGATCCTCTCGCAGATGTTGTCCCGGGCCTTCCCGGCAGGCACCACGCCGGAGCTCGCCGGCGCCTTCGGCCGGCTGCGGGCGACGGTCACCCTGATGTCCGATGTGCACGCGCGCTGGCTCCAGGAGCAGCACCGCCTCGACCGGCTCGCGGGCGCCGCCAGGGAGGCCCAGGGGCGCTTCGGCCGCGCCATGGACGCGCTCGGGCAGGACCTCTCGCAGTCGCGCCAGCGCACCCAAGGCGCGCTCGCGCAGGCCACCGCGGCGGAGGCGGCGCTCAAGGCCCGCGGCGAGCCCTTCCGGCAGTGCCACGCCGCGGTGGTGGCGCTGGGCCCCGGGGCGGCGCCGACGGTGGAGGTCGCCGATCGCTACCGCGCGGCGATGGCGGCCCTGGAGGCGCTGCTGCCGCAGGCCGAGCTGCTGCGCCGCGCCCAGGAGGAGGGCCGGCAGGGCGACGACGAGGTGAAGGACCTCGAGTTCCAGATCGACGCGCTGCGCTCGCAGCTGGAGCGGGTGTCGCAGGCCAGCGAGGCCGAGACCGCGGAGGTGCAGCCGAGGGTCGAGCGCCTCGCCGCGCATCTCGCAGAGATGGAAGGGGTGCTGGTGCGCGCCGCGAGCGAGCTCACCACCGCGATGCGCGGGCGCCATGAGCTCGACGCGCTGTTTCGCGAGCTGGAGAGCGACGCGGCGTAAGGGCTCAGCCCAGCGGGGCGTCGGCGCCGCCGGAGCCGTCGATGGCGGGGAGATCGATGGTGGGCGCGTCGACCAGGCCCGCGTCGGCGCCGCAGGTCGGCGACGACGAGTAGATGCACAGCCCCGAGAGGCAGCAGTAGGTCGAGCCCGCCGGGTCGCTCGACGTGCGGCACGTGTTGCAGTCGGCGCTCGCGCCGCAGCTCGACGGGCACACCCCGGTCATGGTGCCCGTGCAGCGCCCGCCCTCGCAGCGCTGCGACGAGGGGCAGCGGTTGTCGCACGAGCCGCAGTTGGCCGGGTCGCTCCGGCCGTCGACGCAGCGGCCGCCGCAGGCCGTGGGCAGCGAGGCCGGGCACAGGCAGGCGCCGCGCACGCACGACGTGCCGCCGCCGCACGCGATGCCGCAGCCGCCGCAGTTGGCCGGGTCGCTCTGGAGGTCGACGCACCCGGCGCCGCAGCGGGTGATGCCGTTGTCCGCCACGCCGTCGCAGTCGTCGTCGAGGTTGTTGCAGGTCTCGATCCCGCGGGGGGTGCACCCGCACACCGGGCCGAGCCCCGGGAGCGCCGTGCACGACCACCCGATGGCCGTGGGGCAGTCGCCCGCGCCCGCGCAGCTGCGGGAGCAGCGCCCCGACGGCAGGCACACGCCGGTGGCGCACTGGTCGAGCCGGGTGCACGCCGCGCCGAGCTCGCCGGAGCCCGTGACGCCGCGGTCGATGCCCACCGCGGGGATGTCGGTGGTCACCACGCCGCGGTCGATGCTCACGGGGACGTCGCGCCCGCCGCCGAGGTCGTCGCCGGGGACGCCCGCGTCGACGCCCGTGCAGGCGCAGGCCGTGAAGTAGAGGTCAGCCCCGCACGAGCGCGTGCCCATGCTCATGGTGCCCTCGCAGACGCACTCCTCCTGCTGCCCTTCGGTGCACCGGTCGCCCAGGGAGCTGGTGTTGAAGTCCCCCCGCGCTCCGCACGACGCCGCCAGCACCACCGCCACGCACCCGATCGATCGAAGCCAACGCGCCATGATCGCCGCACCCTATGCGAACCCCCGGTCGTTGCAAGTTCCCCTGCGGGCCGCCGTCTCCCCGGCGATGACCGGCGCTTGAACGCCGGGCTCCGATGTCGCGACCCTGCGCCGCAAGCCCAGCGATGACCCACCGCGCCCTGCTGCTCACCACCGCCGCCGTCGCCCTCAGCGCCTGCGGCGCCGACGTGGGCTCCTCCGGGGACATCGTCTCGGTCGCCAGCGGCGGCACCTTCGCCACCATCGTCGACCTCGACGTCGGCCCCGGCGAGGAGCCCGTCGAGTACCTCGCCCGCATCGACCCCACCAACGGCCGCGCCACCGAGGTGGCCCGCACCAGCGTCGCGTGGTGGGGCGCCGCGGTCACCACCATCGCCCCCGTCGCGCCGCCGTAGGGACCACCGCTGCGCTAGAGTGCCGGTACCTATGGCGTTCTTCCAGACCCCGCCCTCGATCGGCAACCAGTTCGACGATGACCGCGTGCTGCGGTCGTACCTCGCGCGCGTGCTGCCCGACGAGGTGCGCCGCGACGTCACCCCCGCGCTCGCCGAGCTCGGCGCGCTCGCGGGCGGAGAGCTTCACGCGCTGCAGCTCGCCGACCGACTCAACGAGCCCGTGCTCACCCCGTGGGACCCCTGGGGCAACCGGGTGGACCACATCGAGGTCACCGCGGTGTGGAAGCGCGCGGCCGCCCTCGCCGCGGAGTACGGCCTCGTGGCGACGGCGTACGAGCGCCGGCACGGGGCCCTGTCGCGGGTCGACCAGTTCGCGAGGGTGTTTCTCTTCAACCCGTCGACGGACGTGTACTCGTGCCCGCTGGCGATGACCGACGGCGCCGCCCGCACCCTCACCCTGCACGGCAACGCGGGCATCTCAGGGCGCGCGCTGCCGCACCTCCTCAGCCGCGACCCCGCGCAGATGTGGACCTCCGGCCAGTGGATGACCGAGCGCACCGGCGGCTCGGACGTCGGCCTCACGGAGACCCGCGCCGCCCAGGACCCTGACGGCACCTGGCGCCTCCACGGCACCAAGTGGTTCTCCAGCGCGACCACCTCCGAGATGGCCCTCACCCTCGCGCGACCGGAGGGAAACCCCCCGGGCGGCCGCGGCCTCGCGCTCTTCTACGTCGAGACCCGCGACGCCGGCGGGCACCTCCAACGCATCGCCGTCAACCGCCTCAAGGACAAGCTCGGCACCCGCAAGGTGCCCACCGCGGAGCTCACCCTCGACGGCACGCCCGCCCTCCCCGTCGCCGGGCTCACCGAGGGCATCCGGGCCATCAGCCCGATGCTCAACATCACCCGCACCTGGAACGCCGTCTGCGCCTCCTCCCTCATGCGCCGCAGCGTCGCCCTCGCCCGCGACTACGCGCGCCGTCGCCGGGCCTTCGGGGCCGCGCTCGCCGACAAGCCCCTGCACCTCGACACCCTCGCCGGGCTCCAGGCCGAGTCCGAGGCGGCCTTCCACCTGACCTTCCGCGCCGTGGAGATGCTCGGGCGCGACGAGGCCGGCGAGGCCACCGAGGAGGACGCCTCCCTCCTGCGGCTGATCACCCCGCTGGTGAAGCTCACCACCGGGCGCCAGGCCGTGCAGGTCACCAGCGAGGCCATCGAGTGCTTCGGCGGCGCCGGGTACGTCGAGGACACCGGCCTGCCGACCCTGCTCCGCGACGCGCAGGTGCTCCCCATCTGGGAGGGGACCACCAACGTGCTCTCCCTCGACGCCCTCAAGGCCATGGGCCACACCGCCGCGGTGCAGGCGCTGCACGCCGAGGTGAGCACGCTCACGGGGGCGCTGGTCGACCCGGCCCTGCGCACCGCCGGGCGCGCGGCGCTCGCGGGCGTCGAGCACGCCCTGCACGCGGCGCGGTCGCACATCGGCGAGGCGCCGTCGGGGGCCGAGGGCCTCGCCCGCCTGGAGGCCGACGCGCGGCGCATCGCGCTCACCCTGGGGCGCTCGCTGGCCCTGGCCCTGCTCACCCGCCACGCGGACTGGTCGCTGGTGCGCGAGGGCGATCCGCGCGCCCGGGCGGCGGCGCTGCGCTTCGCCCGCAACGGGATCGACCTGCTGGGCCCGGCGCCCGACCTGGCCGAGGCGCGGCTGCTCGCCATGGACGAGGGCTGAAGGTCCGCACAACCCTGCTGCGCCCGCCGATCCAGCGGTCGGATGCGCTCGAAATACCCCGCGTAGGTCTCGCGCGGCCTCCCTCGTCTCGGGGTGCTCGCGACGGGTTGTGCGGACCTTCTGACCCTTCATCCGCGGAGGCCAGGCTACGAGGCACACTCCTTGCGGCTTCGTCACAGCGATCACTGTCCCTCCAACCCAGGAAAGCGACAGCCATGAACCAGCTGGACTCAACCGCGGTTCTCACCGACGCGCTCCAGCGCGCCGTCGCCCAGGCGGTGCTCGCGCCGTCCTCGCACAACTCTCAGCCGTGGCTCTTCCGTGTACGCGGCGCCACGCTCGACCTCTACGCTGACCGCTCGCGCGCCCTGCCCATCGCCGACCCGGAGGGCAGGGAGCTCGTGATGAGCTGCGGCGCGGCGCTCTTCCACCTGCGCGCGGGCCTCCGGACGCAGTCGCTCGACCTGTCCGTCCGGCGCATCCCGGAGCCCGCGGACCCCGAGCTGCTCGCGCGCGTCATCGTGCGTCCGGGCCGCCCCCTCACGCCCGAGGAGCGCGTGCTGGCCGAGGCGATCCCGACGCGCCACACCTCGCGCGCGCCGTACATGGGCATCACCCTGCCCGAGGAGTTCATCACCCGCATCCGGCGCGACGCCGAGGCCGAGGGGGCGTGGCTGGTCGCGCTCACCAGCGAGGCGGCGCGCCTCGACCTCATCGCCCTGGTGATGGAGGGCGACCACCAGCAGCTGAGCGACCCGAACTACCGGCGCGAGCTGGCGTCGTGGATGCGCCCCAACCACAGCAAGGCCCGCGACGGGCTCTTCGGCTTCACCGATGGGCTCGACAACATCGCGTCGCACCTCGCGCCGCTGGCCACGCGGCTGCTCGACCGCAGCGCGAGGGAGTCGGTGCACGACCGCGACCTCGTGAACGCCACGCCGACGGTGGTGATCCTTTGCACCGGCGGCGACACGCCCCTCGACTGGCTGCGCGCCGGGGAGTCCCTCGACCGGGTGCTGCTGCGGGCGGTGACCGAGGACGTGCAGGTGTCCTACCTCAACCAGCCGGTGCAGGTGGCGGAGCTGCGACCGCGGCTGCGTGAGCTCGCGGGCGGAGTGGGGTACCCGCAGGCGGTGCTGCGCCTGGGCTACGGGCCCGCCGGTCGGGCGACGCCGCGGCGGGCGCTCGGCGACGTGCTGCGGTAGCGCCTCGCGGGCGAGGGTCTCGCGAACCCCGATGCGGAGCGCGACCGTCTTCCCGAGCGTGTCCGAAGGCATGAGGCGCGGCGCGGTCGCCGGGCGCCCCACCCCGATCGCCTCAGGTGGGGCGCGCTTGTCGGCCCCACATCGGTCGCGAGCCGGACGCCCGGCGACGATCGCCGCAGCTTCGCGCGCCGCTCGGGCGCCCCGCTTCACTCCCCCCGAGGACACGCAACGAATGTCGAGATCAGCCTCGTCATCGTCCGTGCGCCGTCACGGTGGAGGTCAGACGGTACGTCTCCACGCACCCACCGCGCGCCGCCGTTCAACCCCCGCCGCTCACCCGCCGCCGCTCGTACCCGTCGGGCCCTCGTCGTCGGGCGGCTCGTCGTGCGCCTCGACCCGGCACAGCGACCGGTATTGGCAGAACTGGCAGTCCCTCGGCCGCGGCTCGAAGCGCCCCGCCCGCAGCGGCGCCACCACCGCGCGCACCGCGTCGCCCAGCCGCCCCTCGCCCGCCGCGCCGTCGGTGATGAGCGCGTCGATGTCCCACGGCGCGTCCGTCGCGCGTCGCGGCTTCGCCAGCGCGTCGCGCAGCCCGTGCTCGCTCAGGTCGCGGAAGCCCACGTAGGTGCCGTCGACGCTCGCGGTGTTCGCGTCGCCCACGAGGCCCGCGGCGCGCGCCCGCTCCAGCGCCGCCGCGTACACCACCAGCTGGAACTGCGTCTCCAGCGCCCCCTGTTGCAGCCGCCGGCGGTACCCGTCGCCGCGCCCGCTCTTGAACTCCACCGCGCGCAGCACGCCGCCCATCCGCTCGACCCCGTCGATGCGCCCGCGGATCGCCACCGGGGGGCCCTCCGCCATCGCGATCTCCACCGCGGGCCACCGGTGCTTCGGCCCGAAGCCCACCTCCGAGGCCAGCATCGTCCAGCCCTCCGGCGCGCTCAGCCGCCGCGCGAGCCACAGCTCCACCTGCCGGCGGATCGCCCGCAGGTCGGCCTCCAGCAGCGACGCGTCCACCTGCCCCGCCTCCAGGGAGAAGCGCGCGCCCGCCTCGTCGAGGGCCTCCTGCACCATCGCCCAGCGCCCCGCCGGGTCTGCCGGGTCGGCCTCCTTCAGCGCGTCCTGCCCCGCCTCCAGCAGCGCGTGCAGCAGGTGGCCGCGCTCCTTCTCGTCGAGGGTCTCGCGCACCTCCGGGCGCTCGTCGATGCGCAGCACCTTCAGCGCGAAGGCCTTGTACCCGCAGCGCGCCGCCCGCTCGAGGGTGGTCGTGTCGAGCGGGTCGCGCGCGTCGGCCCAGCGCTCCAGCTCCAGGTGCTTGCGCAGCGCAGCGTCGTGGTCGACCCGCCCGTTGTACGGGTCGCCCGGCGCGTCGACCTTCGCGAAGAAGGCCTCGCGCCGCCACTCCACCGCCGAGCGCTCGCCCACCGAGCGCAGCGCCGCCGCGAGGCCCGCGCCCAGCGCCGCGTCGCCCGCCTCGCGCTGCGTCGCCAGCGAGCGCAGCAC
>CAIOSS010001188.1 GCA_903860995.1 uncultured delta proteobacterium
ATGGAGAGGGGGAGCAATGAGCGAGAATTCAAGCGATCTCGTCCCACTCCGACCCCCTCTCCATTCATGGAGAGGGGGCTGGGGGTGAGGTCACGTACCCGACGCGGTGGCGAACCGCTCTAACGCCTTTGAGGGATCACCGCGGGGCTGATGCACGCCGTTTCGGGTCTGTGCGGGCCGTTTCGAGCACGATGCAGACCGTATCGGGTCGATGCAGACCGTATCGGGTCGATGCAGGGTATTCCAGGGTCGATGCAGGGTGTTCCGGGGCCGATGCAGGGTGTTGGGCCTCGATGTAGGGCGCAGGCCCTTCGCAGGGTGCCGCGGTCGCGGGGCGCAGCAACCGGACAGCATCGATGGCCGCGTGGATCAGGTCGATTCGAGCCGCGCGAGCAGTCGAAGTCGAGCAGGAGGGTCTTGATGGGCATCGAAACGCTCCCCGGGTGGCCGGAACGCCGACCGGTCTGTATCAGACCCCGCGGGGGGGGGGAGCCCTCGACGCAACGCGCGGGGTCGAGCGCGCCGCCGTCCTCCTCGAGCACTCCCCGGTACCCGCTTCGGCGGGCGCGCAGGGGTGATAGAACCGCTCGGTGACCATGAAGCGCTCGACCGTGTGGCTCTCCCTGATGGTGGCGTCGTTGGGGGCCTCGGCCGCGGGCGCGCAGACGATCACGTCGCGCACGGAGACCCGGCCCTTCGTGGGCGTGCGGGTGATCGTCGGGCGCACCGCGTCGCCGACGGCGAACTTCCGCGCCACGGTCGTCTCGCTCTGCGACGACTACGTGCACGTGACGGCGACGCGGGCGCCGTCGGCGCTGCAGCGCACGAGCGCGTGGGCGACCGCGGCGGGGGTGCAGGTCGCCACCAACGGGGACTTCTTCGCGAGCGGACCGCGGGTGTACGGGCAAGCGATCGGCGGCGCGGCGTGGCCGCTGCGGCAGACGGGCGTCGATCCGGCGGTCGCGGGGGAGTGGTACTACCGGCGCCACGGGTGGATCGGGTTCGGTCCGTCGGCGGTGGAGTTCTCGCACACGGAGTGGGTGAAGCAGCGTGCCTCGAGCCTCGGGGTGACCGACGGCTGGATGCCCGCGACGGTGACCTCCGCCGTGCCGCGCGGGCTCACGGCGCTGGTGAGCGGCTTCCCCGAGCTGATCACCGAGGGCGTCCGGTACACCTGCGCCTCGCCGACGGCGGCGTCGTGCTTCCCCGATCGCACGGACATGCGCGCGCGCAACCCGCGCACGGCGATGGGGCTGTCACGCGACCGGCGCACCTTCCTGCTGGTCACGGTGGACGGCCGCTCGAGCGCGAGCGCCGGCATGTACGGCACCGAGCTCGCGCGGCTGATGGAACTCCTCGGCGCGTGGCAGGCGTTCAACCTCGACGGCGGCGGCTCGACGGCGATGTGGGTCCGCGGACGCGGGGTGATCAACGTGCCATCCGACGCGTCGGGTGAGCGCGCGGTCGCCAACCACTGGGGCATCTTCGCGGGCGCCGCGAGCGCCCGACCGCGCGCGCCCGGCAGCTGTCGGGCGATCCCGTCGCTGGACGCGGGCGTCGCGGACGCAGGAACCATCGACGCGGGCCCTGCGGACGTGGGCGCGCGGGACGTGGGCGCGCGGGACGTGGGCGTCGCGGATGTGGGCGTCGCGGAGGTGGGCGCGCGGGACGCGGGCGTCGCGGACGGGGGCCTCGCGGA
>CAIOSS010001189.1 GCA_903860995.1 uncultured delta proteobacterium
AGGGCTACGTGTCCGTGGGCTGCGCGCCGTGCACCCGCCCGGTGATGCCCGGCGAGGACGAGCGCGCCGGCCGCTGGGCGGGCAGCGCCAAGACCGAGTGCGGGTTGCACACGTTTCTTCAGCCGAAGGGGTGACCTCACCCCGCGCTGCCGCGCCGCCCCTCTCCATGAATGGAGAGGGGCTCCCAGGTGATGGTTGGGGAAGGTCCTTGGGCTGACAGCGTGCCGGGCCTGGGGTTGCTATGGTAACCGGCTTGATGCGCCAACCATCAGAGAGCAGAGCCGGGACTCTCGAATACAGGTGTCTCGGTGTCGCCGCCGTGACGGGCGGTGCGCCGTATGTGGATCCCGGCAAGCTGGCACGTGCGCGCGAACTGGGGAGGGCACCAACGCCCTCGACCGCGCTTGCCTGGCGCCTGCTGCGCGGACGTGGGGTGTGCGGGCTGAAGTTCCGCCGTGAACAGGTGATCGACGGCTTCTTGACCGACTTCTACTGTCCCTCGTTGGGTCTGGTCGTCGAGATCGATGGTGGTGTTCACGAAGA
Source organism: uncultured delta proteobacterium (assembly GCA_903860995.1). GTDB lineage: Bacteria > Myxococcota_A > Polyangia > Polyangiales > SCUS01. The sequence continues at coordinate 544 of CAIOSS010001189.1, forward strand.
CCCGGAGCAGATGGTCTACGACACGATCCGCTCGCAGTGCCTGACGGCGCTGGGCCTACAGGTCATACGGGTGCGCAATCAGGACGTGTCCCGCGAGCACCTCGAACGCCTTCTCTCCTCCTTCACCTCCGAGGTTCGGCTCCCCCTCTCCATTCATGGAGAGGGGGTTGGGGGGTGAGGTCACCGCGCGGCGCGCACCGCCGCGAGCACCTCGTCGGAGTGCCCGTCCACGCCCACGTTGGGGAACACCCGCGCCACGCGCCCGTCGCGGCCGATGACCACCGTCGTGCGCGCCGTGTAGCCGCCGTTCACGGGCACCCCGAAGGCCCCCGCGAGGCGCCCGTCGGTGTCGGCGATGAGCCCGAAGGGCAGCCGGTGGTGCTCCGCGAAGCCGCGGTGCGCCTCGACCGGGTCGGTGCTCACCCCGACGATGTCCGCACCCGCCTCGGTGTACGCGCTGAACGCGTCGCGAAACGAGCACGCCTCGCGGGTGCACCCGGGCGTCTCGTCGCGGGGGTAGAAGTACACCACCAGAACCCGCGAGCGCGCCGCGCCGTCGCTCGCCACCGCGCGGCCCTCGTGCGTGGTCGCCTGGAAGGTGGGCGCCGCCTCGCCCTGCGCGATGAGCGCCGCGCGCGACGGTGAGCCCACCGTCAACGCCCCCGCTGCGGCTGCGGGCGCCGCTGCCGCCGCCGCGGGTGCCGCCATCGGCGTCGCGTGGCTATCCGCCACGACCGGTGCCGGCGCGGGCGGTGCCGACGCGCGCGAACAACCCATTGCCAGACACAGCCCCACCACCGTCGCGATTGCTCTCATGTCCGGTGAGATGCAGCCCGCGGCGCCCCGGATGCAAGGGGCTCCCGCGGGGCCGAGCGCACCCTTGACGCCGCCGCCCCTCAGCGCGTACCCGCCCCTGTCACGCGACGGCTGTCCGCGCGCGCGGTGAATGTCGCCGCGCCCGACGGGCAACCCAACGGTTCCCTACGCATGTGCGGCCTCGCAGGCATCTTCCACTACGCCGACCCCGACCGGCCCGTCGACCGCGCGGTGCTCACCCGCATGACCCGCGCCCTCGCCCACCGGGGCCCCGATGGTGAGGGCTTCCACGTCGACGGCCCGCTCGGCCTCGGCCACCGCCGGCTCGCCATCGTCGACCTCTCCCCCGCGGGCGCCCAGCCCATGCCCCTCGACGACGGCGCCTTCGTCATCGCCTACAACGGCGAGCTCTACAACCACCAGCGCTTCCGCGACGCCCTCGAGGCCCGCGGCGAGCGCTTCCGCGGCCACTCCGACACCGAGACCCTCCTGCGATGGGTCGCCCGCCGGGGCCCGGACGTGCTCGCCGACGCCGCGGGCATCTTCGCCTTCGCCCTCTACGACCGCGAGCAGCGACGGCTCACCCTCGCCCGCGACCCCATGGGCGTGAAGCAGCTCTACCTCCACGACGACGGGCGCCGGGTGGTCTTCGCCAGCGAGATCAAGGCCCTGCTGGAGTGCCCCGATGTGCCGCGGCGCCTCGACCCCGATGCCCTCAACGAGTACCTCCATTTTCATACTCCCCTCTTCGAACGCACCTTCCTCGCCGATGTGAAGCAGGTGCGCGCCGGGGAGTATGTGAACTACGCGGCCCACGGCCCGAGGGCGCGGCGCTACTGGTCCGTCGACGACTTCACGCCCCGGGGGGGTACTGCCGAGAGCAACGTCGCCGCGCTGCGAGAGATCCTCCAGGACGTCGTCGGCGAGCAGCTGATGAGCGACGTGCCCGTGGGGTCGTTCTTCTCGGGCGGCATCGACTCCACCGCCGTCGCGGCCTGCGCGGTGCGCGCGGGCGTGCGCCCACGGTGCTTCGGGGTGCACTTCACGGGGCAGGGGGTCATCGACGAGCGCCCCTACCAGGAGTCCGCCGCGAAGGCCCTCGGGCTCGACCTGGAGCTCATCACCCTCGACGGCAGCACCTTCCCCGAAGACATGTCCCGGCTCCTCTTCATGCAGGATCAGCCCGTCATCGGACACGCGATGATCCCCATGGACGCCGTGGCCCGACTGGCATCGAGCAAGGTGAAGGTCTGCCTCGGGGGCCAGGCCGCCGACGAGGTCTTCGGCGGATACGCCCGCTACGCGCTCGCCCACCCGCTGCGCGTGGCGGCGCAGTTCGCCTCGCCGTCCAGGCTCGTCGAGCGCGTCCAGGCGCGGCTGCATCGGGCGCCTGGCGCGGGGGGCACACCGGGCGCTCCCGCCGTGGGCGGCAACCTCTGGAAGCAGCTCACCGAGCGGCGCACCCTCGACCGCATCGCCCGCAACCTCCGCAAGGGACCATCCGCCCTGCTGCGCTGGGACGAGCGCTATTTCGACAACTTCACCAAGGTCCCAGAGGCCGCCTGGGCCGGGGTGTTGAGCGACCCGCGGGTGCTCTCGCGCTCGCGCGCCCGGGAGGTCTTCCGCGACACCCTCGCGGCCTCGGCGGCCACCGACCCCGCCGACAAGCTGATGCACTGGGACCAGCAGACCTACCTCACCGGCCTCTTCCAACAAGACGACCGGATGAGCATGGGCCACTCGCTCGAATCGAGGGTTCCCATGGCCGACCCGCGCATGGTGCGCTTCGCGTTCCAGTCGGGCTTCGGGCTGAAGTTTCGCGAGGGGGCGTCCAAGTGGATCCTCCGGCGCGCGGTGGCTGACGTGATCCCGCAAGAGGTGCTCACCCGCCGCAAGGTGGGCTTCGACACGCCCGCCGAGGCCTGGATGAAGGGCAAACACCGCGACTTCGTGTTCGACACGCTCACCCGACAGCGCGCCCGAGAGCGGGGCCTCTGGGACGCGCCGGGCATGGCCCGCTGGCTCGACAACACCAGCGACCCGCTGTGGTTCGACGTCACCTGGAAGGCGCTCTGCGTCGAGCTCTGGGCGACGCTCACCCTCGACGGCGGTTTCACCCGATACAGCACCGCCGGCGCGGCCGCCCCGATGGTGGAGTGACGACCATGGGGCGACTCCAGCGCGTGCGCGACCAGCTCCAGGAGCTGCGCGAGCTCGGCCTCGGGGGCACCGCCTTCCGCGTCGGCTGGGAACTCCGCCTGCGCTCGGGCCTCGCCCGCCGCTCCCCCCCGCTGCCGCCCGACCCCACCGCCTCCATCACCTGGCGCGAGCGCCAGCCCTGGGCGCCGCCCGACCTCGTCGCCCGCGCCGTGCGCCCGCGCGTGTCGGGTGAAGCCCTCGACACCCTGCGCGAGCGCGCCCACCGGGCCTCGCGCGGGGTCATCCATTGTTTCGGTCGATGGGAGGGCGATTACGGACATCCCCTCGACTGGCACCGCAACCCCACCCACGGACAACGCTGGAACCCCGCCGCCCACTGGTCGGAGGTGCTCCGCGATGGCGACCGCGTGGGGGACGTGAAGCTCACCTGGGAGGCCGCGCGCTTTCCGCAGGCCTTCCACCTCGCCCGCGCCGCCGCCTTCTCCCCCGCCGACCGCGACGCCTGCTGGGACACCTTCACTTCACAGCTCCGCGGCTTCATTGCCGACAACCCCTATCCGCTGGGGGTGCACTGGTTCTCCAACCAGGAGGCCATCATCCGGCTGCACGCGTGGCTCTTCGCCCTCTCGGCCTTCGCGGGCCTCGGCTGCGACACCGCTTCCGTCTGTGAAGAGGTCTCCCGCTACGCCGCCGCGGTGGGCCACCACACCGAGCACGAGATCGCCTACGCCGAGCGCGCGGTCTACAACAACCACCTCGTCGCCGAGGCCTTCGGTCTCTTCCTGGTGGGCTGGATGCGCCCCGAGCTCCCCGCCGCCCGCCGCTGGCGCGAGCGCGGCCTCGCCCTGCTCGACGAGCAGGCCGACCGGCAAGTGTACCCCGATGGCGGGTACATCAACCTGTCGCACAACTATCACCGGGTCGTGGTGCAGGACTACCTGCTCGCGTGGCGCTTTCTCCGCGCCGACGGCTCTACCGACATGCCCCCGTCGTGGCGCCGCGCGCTCACGTCTTCATTGGACTTCCTCGTCGCCCACCAGAACCCCACGGACGGTCGGCTTCCCAACCAGGGCGCCAACGACGGATCGCTCCCCCGGGTGCTCTCCACCTGCGACTTCTCGGACTTCCGCCCCACCCTGCAAGCCCTCTCCCTCGCGCTCCGCGGCGAGCGCCTCTACCCCGCCGGGCCCTGGGACGAAGAGGCCGCCTGGCTGCTCGGGCCGGGCGCCCTCGACGTCCCGCTGCGCGAGCCCGCGCGCCGCTCGGTGCGCTTTCCCCACACGGGATACGCCGTGCTGCGCTCGGGCGCCGACCCGGGCACCTTCATGGCGCTCCGCTGCGGCACCGTGCTCGACCGCTTCGGCCAGATCGACATGCTCCACCTCGACGGCTGGTGGCGCGGAGAGAACGTCCTCGTCGACGGCGGGACCTTCCTCTACAACGAACAAGCCCAGTGGCACGACCACTTCATGCGAACCGAGAGCCACAACACGGTGACCATCGACGGTCGCGACCAGATGCTTCACTTCCGTCGATTCAAGTTCCTCTACCGCACCGAGGCGCGGCTGCTGCGCTTCGACGTCGCGCCGGGGTCCACGACGGCCGTCGGCGAGCACACCGGGTATGCGCGCTTCGAGGGCGGCTGCGTCCACCGACGGACCATACAGTTGTTCGATGACGGCACCGCCGTGGTGGTCGATCGCATCACCGGGCAGGGCGAGCACGGCGCGCGGCTCCACTGGCTGGGCGGCGCGTATCCGCACACGGCCGACGAGGCGCGGGGCGCGATGACCCTGCACACCCCGAAGGGCGATTACGGGATCGCGGTGTTCGACCGCGCGGGCAGACCCCTCGCGGGCACGGTGGTGCGAGGGCAGGCCGAGCCGCCGCGGGGGTGGCTCTCACGCTACTACGGAGAGAAGCAGGACGTCCCCTCGCTGGCCGTCGAGCAGCAGGCGGAGTGTCCATTGGACTTCGTCACCGTGCTGGGAGAGGGCCCGCTGGAGGTCACCGTCGAGGGCGACCGGTGGACCGTGCGCTCTCCGCAAGCGACGCACACCTTCGCCGTCACCGACATGATGGCGCTTGAGGCTGTATGAGGGCAACCGTTCAGGAGGTGCAAGCCGCCCGTTGGACGCTGGGGTTCGCGCGTACCCGTTCAGAGGGGGTGCACGCCGCCCGTTTGACGCTGGGGTTCGCGCGTACCCGTTCAGAGGGGGTGCACGCCGCCCGTTGGACGCTGGGGTTCGCGCGTTGGCGCTCACCCCAGGCTATAACAAGTGGGCGACCCCGCGTTCGCGGGGTCTTTCGAGCAGGAATGCCTCTTCGATGGAGCCCGCGACACATCGAATGGACCTTCCGGAGGGTCCATCGAGTTTCGGTACGAGAGACCCCGCGAACGCGGGGTCGCCCACTTGTTATAGCCTGGGGTGAGCGCCAACGCGCGAACCCCAGCGTCCAACGGGAGGCGTGCAGCACCTCTGAACGGGTACGGTGGTCCATAGGCCGCATTGAGGGGCTCACCCTGCTCACGCTCCTGTGCGGCTGCGTCGAGTCGACGCCAGCGATGGTGGCCGATGGAGGCACGACACTCGATCGCGGTGTCGCGGCCGATTCCGTGGAACCTGACGCGGGAGGGGAACTGACCGAAGCTGATGCGGGCGATGGCGCTCGGGGCGAGGGGGGTGGCTCCGATCCGGATGGCGGCCTGGACCTTTTCACGACGCCTGGCTGCTACCTCCGCGACGGTGGATGCGTCCCACGGCGGGATGGGGCGCGCTGCGCTGATCTGCACGCCAGTTCTGCCCGCGCTATCGACCGGTGTCTTGAACGAAGAATCATTGCTTGCATGGAGAATGTGCGCGGCACGCAACCCGCTGCGATCTGCCTGCGTCGGCTCGAGGCAGATGGTGCGACACGAAGGTATGTCGTTTCGAGCGCATATGCTTATGAGACCCTGCCACACGCGGAGCGGTATATGTGGGGCGGGGACCAGTGCGGCGACACGATCGGCTGGCAGGGTTGTCCGGCGCCATAGTCAAACGGGCGGCTCGCACCCCCCACAACTGCTAACCACCTGAGCGACCTGCACCTCCCCCTGAATGGTTGTCATGAAGATCCTCGTCATCCATCAATACTATCTGATGCCCGGCTCGCCCGGCGGGTCGCGCTTCAACGAGTTCGCCCGGCTCTGGGCCGCCGCGGGACACGAGGTCACCGTCGTCGCGGGCAACCTCGACTACGCCACCGGCGACGTGCCCGAGCGCTACCACGGCCGCTGGATCACCCGCGAGCAGGACGGCGACGTCACCGTGCTCCGCTGCCACGTACCGCGCACCTACAACAAGTCCTACGCGGGTCGCATGGCGGCCTTCTTCGGCTTCACGCTCTCGTCCACGCACGCCGCGATGACCGTCGCCCGCCCCGACGTGGTCATCGCCACCTCGCCGCCGCTGGTCGCCATGGCGCCCGGCGTCATCGCCGCCAAGGCGCGCTGGAAGGGCGTTCCGTGGATCTTCGAGATCCGCGACCTGTGGCCCGAGAGCGCCATCACCACCGGGGTCTTGAAGGAGGGCGCCGCCCTCACCCGGATGCTCTATGCGATGGAGCGCGCGGCCTGCCTCATGGCCGACAAGATCAACGTACTGACCCCCGCCTTCCGCGACGACCTCATCCAGCGGGGTCTCGCGCCCGCGGAGAAGATCGTGTTCGTGCCCAACGGCGCGGACGTCGAGCTGTTCACCCCGGGGCCGAGGGACAACGCCGCGCGGCGCGAGTTCGGCTGGGGCGAGCGCTTCGTGGTGATGTACGCCGGGGCGCACGGACGGGCCAACGCGGTGGGGCAGTTTCTCGACGCGGCCGAGCGGCTGCGCGACCGGCCCGACATCCTCCTGGCGAGCGTGGGCGACGGCCCCGAGCGCGCCGCCCTGGAGGCCGACGCGAAGCGCCGCGGCCTGGACAACGTGCGCTTCCACGGCGCGCAGCCCAAGTCGCGCATGCCCGAGATCGTGCGGGCTTGCGACGTGGGCGCGGCCATCCTTCAAGACAACCCGACCTTCAAGACGGTCTATCCCAACAAGGTCTTCGACTACATGGCCACGGAGCGCCCGACGCTGCTGGCCATCGACGGCGTGGCCCGCACCCTGGTGTGCGACGAGGCCCAGGCGGGCGTGTTCGCGAAGCCCGAAGACGGGGAGGGCCTCGCCGCCGCCATCCGCGCCATGGCCGACGACCCGGCGGGCAACGCCGCGATGGGCGCCCGGGGCCGGCAGTGGGTGCTCGCCAACGCGACGCGCGACTCGCTGGCGAAGCGCTACCTCGACATCATGGAAGGGATGGTGCGATGACCTCACCCCCGCTGCCGCGCGCCCCTCTCCATGAATGGCTGTCCTCTGGTCTCATTTCCTTCATATTTTCTCGGCATTCTTTGGGGTCTCGTCCTCGCTTCGGACCGGGGTTGGTCGCGTCCCGCGCCCGCACCCCGGGCAAGCGATCGTGGGCGCCCCTCACGGGGCTTCCCAG
>CAIOSS010001190.1 GCA_903860995.1 uncultured delta proteobacterium
GTGCTTTGGGCACGTTGTCTCCAAAGAACACCACGTCGGGCTTGAGCACCCCTTCGCACCTCTCACACGCCGGAACCACGAAGCCCGCCACCGCCGCCGGGTCGAGGTCCGCATCCCCGTCGGGCGCGAGCGAGTGCGCCCGCTGGTCGGCCCCGGGGTTGAGCGCCAGCAGCCGCCCCTGGAGCGCGTCGCGGTCTTCGAGGGCCCCGCACCCGAGGCAGCGGGCCTCGTGCAGCGCGCCGTGCAGCTCGATGACATCGCGGCTGCCGGCCTTGCGGTGGAGGCGGTCGACGTTCTGCGTGAGCAGGCCCGTGAGGCGACCGGCGCGCTCCAGGGCCGTGAAGGCGTGGTGCGCCGCGTTGGGCTCGAAGCCCCGGAAGCGCGGCCACCCGAGCGCGCTGCGCGCCCAGTAGCGGGCCCGCGTCGCCGGGTCGGTCACGAAGGCGCGGTGCTGGATCGGGTTGCGCGCCTTCGCGCGGGTGACCGGCCCGCGGTAGTCGGGGATGCCCGAGTCGGTGGAGACGCCCGCGCCGGTGAGCACGCACACGCGCCGCCCGTCGAGCAGGCGGACGAGGTCGTCGGGGTGGTGGCTCATTCCGATGGGAGATCGTGGGACGGCGGCGTGCGCGCGACAAGGCACGCGTCGAGGAGGGACTCGCAGGGCCACAGCCCCTCGTCGGGCCAGGCGCGCTCGGTCATCAGCTCGGCGCGGCGGAGGTAGGCGTCCGCGGTGGGGGTGTCACCGCGGCGGTCGTGGCAGCGCACCAGGCCCGCGAGAACACCCCGCAGGAGCCCCGGCGGCGACGGGCCGTCGAGCAGCGCCAGGGCCTCGGCGTAGCGCGACACGGCCTCGTCGGTGAAGCCCAGACGCTCCTCGCACCACGCCAGCGGAGCGAGGAGGTGCAGGCACACGGCCAGGTGATGGTGCTCGCGGGCGAGGCCGAGGGCAGAGAGGAGGTCTTCGCGCGCGGCGGCGGGGTCGCCCGCCCGGAGGTGTCGCTCGGCGAGCGCGCCGCGGACCGCGAGGCGGGTCGAGTGCGCGCCCTCGACGCTGGCGTGGCGGAGCGCGACGCCGAGGTGCGTTTGCGCGGCGTCGAGGTCGCCGAGGGCGGTGTAGCAGCGCGCGAGCTCGACCAGGAGGAGCGTGATGCTGGCGTGGCGCTCCTCGAAGTGACCGAGGGCGCGGGCGACGAACTCGATGCCCCGCGCGGGCCTACCGCCGCGGCGGTGGAAGCGGCCGGCCAGGACGAGCAGGTCGTTGAGCACGGCGCCCGCCGACTCGGCGCGGAGGAGCTTCGCGCGCGGCACCCAGGCGAGCACGGCCGGGTCGTCGTCGGCGATGGCGTCGGCGATCTCGCGGAGTGCGTACGCCGCGCGGTCATGGAGCGAGGTGCCCTCGGCGGGGTCCACGTCGTTCACGGCCTGCGCGCCGCGGCGTGCGAGCGCGACCGTGAGGGCCTCGCGCGCTTCGTCGTAGTGACCGTCGGCCAGGAGGCGGTCGACCTCGGCGAGCGCGTCGTCGATGCGCGGCGCGTCGGAGGTGTCGGGGGAGCCGGGGATGGAGGGCTCGCGGTACGCGGCGTCGTCGGGCGAGGGGGCGGCCGGCGCGTCGGACTCGGCGAGCAGCACGTCGGCCAGGGCGAGGCTGTGCCAGTCGGCGGTGTCGCAGGGCCCGCGGCGGGCGAGGTCGAGGTTGAAGCGGCGCATCCCGCGCACGATCACCTCGTCGTCGAAGAGGCCGAGCGCGGCGGCGGCGCCGACGGCGCTGAGCACCACCTCGATGTCCCCGGCGGGGCGGGAGCGCAGGTCGGCCACGGAGAGGCCCGCGCGGGTGGCGAAGCGCGGCAGGTCGAGCGGGTCGAGCCCCAGCCGGAAGGAGAAGGTGAGCTCGTCGTCGGCGGTGACGGTGCACACGTCCGCGGGGCCCACGTCGACCCGGGCGAGCACCATCGCCTCGTCGGAATCGGGCAGGCAGGCGCAGGCCCAGAACGCCCGCTCGCTGCGCCGCGGCGCCGGAATGGCCGCGCGCACGTAGCGCTGTAGCACCGCCGCCACGTCGGCCCAGACGACCATCGCCCGCAGCTGCTCGGCCCGCGGGGCGTGGCGCCCTCGCAGGTCGGGGTCGTCGACGCGGAGGCCGTCGCGGTCGCGCCAGTCGACCTCGGCCACCCAGCGGACCTGCTGCGCGGGAGACATCACACCGTCGAAGTCACAGGGGAGTTGCAGGGGCTCACTCATGGGTGTTGACCTCGGAGGTCCAAGCGCTCGGTCTGTGGACCCGGGGTCGGGGTGTCAAGCCGTTCACCGCCCGCGCGGCAGCCACACGCGCACCGGCCCGAAGCTCTGCGCCGCGGTGTAGTTCGCCAGCACCCAC
>CAIOSS010001191.1 GCA_903860995.1 uncultured delta proteobacterium
CGGCGGCTCTCGTCGAGCTGGCGCATGCCCTCCATCAAGATGCCCTCCGTGGAGAGGTCGATCTCCTGGTCGAACTCGCGATCGTCCGGCGGCTGCAGTTCGAAGAAGCCGGTGTCCCACGCGAGCATCCGGTACACGGCCTTGAGGGGCCCGATCTCCGCGCTGTCGTTGATGGACGCGTACGCGAGCTTGCCCTTGCGAAGGAACACCTTGCCTACGTAGGGGTCGCGCGTGATGACCAGCACGCCGCTCTTCTTGCTGGTGGCGAAGAGCTGGAGCAGGTCGACCAGCGGCACCTCGTCGATGGTGCCGCTCATGGTCTTCACGTTGGAGGTGCGCTGCGCCGCCGTCTGCATGCGGGCCCGCGCCTCGGCCTCGCGCGACTCCCCGGAGCCGGCGAGCGCGTCGGTGAGCGCGACGCGCACGATGCTCGTGCCGATGAGCACCCGGTCGCCCTCCTTGAGCTTCGCGCGCTTCACCTTCTCGCCGTTGACGAAGGTTCCGTTGGTGCTTCCGAGGTCTTCGATGGCGAGCGAGTCGTGCGTGAAACTGATCTTCGCGTGACGGCGCGAGACCATGTCTTCGACCAACACCACGTCGAGCTCGTTGGAGCGCCCGATGATGATCTCCCGGTCGGCCGCCACCGGAAACTCGCCGCCCTGGTACTTCCCCGAGATGAACTTCAGCAGGTACTGCTTCTTCGAAGTGTCGACAGGGGGCATCGCTGGGGGCCTCATGGCAGTCTAGGTAACCTGCGCAGAGAGGGTCAAGACAACTCTACGAACGCCGCGCATTGACACTCCGGGGGGTGCGCGGATAGGTTCCGCCGCCCTGAACCACCGCCGCCCGACTTCACGGGCCGCTTATCGAGAGAGTGTCGCGATGTACCTCGCCAGCAAGAAGATCAAGCAGAACAAGGTCCGCAACGTCAGCGCCCGCTACCGCGCGAAGCTCAAGCGCGAGGCGACCAAGCGCTACAACACCATCATGGTGCGCTGATCCGCTCTTCACCGACGATAGCCGAGGTTCTGGTCGATCACCGACGACAAGAACCCGGCGATCATCCCGTCCGCCACCCGCAGCCGCCGCGCCAGCTCTCGCGCGATGTTCAACACCACCAGCAGGTAGGACTTCATGTCCCGGCGATACAGCCGGTCGAGGTCTTCCGTGGTCACCACCAGCAGGATCGAAGGCGCCAGCGCGCGCACCGAGGCCGAGCGCGGCTGCTGGTCGATGATGGACATCTCCCCGACCCAGTTGCCCGGGCCCAGCAGCGCCACGCGCCCTTCGGCGCCGTTGACCGAGTGCCGCACCACCTCCAGCTCGCCCGAGAGCACCACGAACATCTCCCGCGCGTGGTCGCCCTCCTTCATCACCATGGCGCCAGGGTCGAAGAGGGAGGCGCGGAGTTCGCGCGTCAGCAGGTCGAGGGACTCGTCGTCGAGCCCGCCGAACAAGCCGATGTCACGGAGCTGCTCTCGCCGCACAAGCGGTCTCGGTCTCACGGTGTCTGTCACGGGAGAAGTCTAGTTCAACAACGGCGTCCGGCGCGACCGCCACTCCGGTACAATCCGCGCGAGGTGAGTTGAGCGCGCGAGACCTGCCCCGATCGTTCGGTGCATACGAGATCGTGCGAAGGATCGCCGGCGGGGGCGCGGCGGAGGTGTTCCTCGCGCGGGCGCGCTCGGTCGCGGGCTTCGAGAAGCACGTCGCGCTCAAGATGGTGCACGCGCGCCTCGCCAACGACCCCGAGGCCACCCGTCGGCTCATCGACGAGGCCCGGCTCACCTCGCGCCTGCGCCACCGCAACATCGTGCAGGTCATCGACCTCGGCGAGTTCGAGGGCCGGCACTACATCGCGATGGAGTACGTCGACGGCATCGACCTCGCGAAGCTCATCGAGCGCCTCAAGCCCGTGCACGCGCTGCCGTCGCCGAAGGTCGCGTCGTACATCACCCGGGAGCTCTGCGAGGGCCTGGAGCACGCGCACCGCGCCACGGACGCCGACGCCCGGCCGCTGCGCATCGTGCACCGCGACGTGTCGCCCTCCAACGTGCTGCTCTCCTACGACGGAGAGGTGAAGCTCGCGGACTTCGGGCTCGCCCGCTCGACCGACCAACCGTCGTCCACCCAGGCCGGGGTCATCAAGGGCAAGTACCCGTACCTCTCCCCAGAGCAGGTGCGGGGCCACGCCGTCGACGCCCGCAGCGACGTCTTCGCCGCCGCCGCCGTGCTCTACGAGCTCGCGCTGGGGCAGCCGCCCTTCCCCGACGCGCCGCTACCGCTGCTGCTCGAGCGCATCAGCCGCGGGCTCATCGAAGACCCCGCGCGCGTACGCCCGGGGCTTCCGGAGTCCTTCCTGGCGATGCTCCGGCGAGGGCTGCACCCCGACCCCGCGGAGCGCTACCAGTCGGCGCGCGACTTCGGCGAGGCACTCTCGGCCTTCATCTTTACCGAGGGCCCGCCCCCCGAGCAGGAGCTCGTGCGGCTGATCGAGCTCGTCGCAGAGACCCGCCACCACCAGATGTCCCCGCTCGCGGCCAACCTCCCGACGCAGCTCTCCGACGAGGTCACCCGCATCGAGCCCTTCGCCGACATCCGCGCGCGCTTCGCGAGCGGCATCCGCGCCCCGTCGCACCCCACGTCCGATCAACCCCCGGCGCCGCCGCCCCCGGAGGCCCTCTCTGCCTTCTTCGATGACCCCGCGCCGGAGCCCGCGGCGCCCACACCCGCCGCCCCGGAGCCGCTGCCCGAGCCAGCCGCGGTGCCAGTGCCCGTCCCGCAGCCGCCCGTGGTGAAGCGACCCTCCTACGTGGCGCCCGCCCGCTACGCGCCGCTCACACCGCCGCCGCCGTCTCCTTCGCGGCGTCGGCCGTGGCTCGCGCTCGTCGCCCTCTCCGTCGCGGCGCTCACGTTGGCGGGCTGGCTGCTGCGCGCGCGCTAGGGGACGCTACGCGACGGCGCTCGACGCCGGGCGCTCGTCTTCCTTGCGTAGCTTCACGCTCACCAGCTTGGAGACGCCGGGCTCCTGCATCGTCACGCCGTAGAGCACGTCGGCCATCGACATGGTGCGCTTGTTGTGGGTGATGAGGATGAACTGCGAGTGCGTCGTGAGGTCGCGCACGAGGTCGACGAGCCGGATGACGTTCGACTCGTCGAGGGCGGCCTCGACCTCGTCGAGCAGGCAGAAGGGCGACGGGCGGTGGAGGAACAGCGCGAAGAGCAGCGTGACCGCCGTGAGCGTCTTCTCGCCGCCGGACATCGCCTCCAGGTTGATGAGCTTCTTGCCGGGGGGCTGCGCGACGATCTCCACGCCGGTCTCCAGCAGGTCGCCGTCGTCGGTGAGCTGGAGCATCCCCTTGCCGCCGCGAAACAGCCGCGGGAACAGCTCCTGGAAGTGCGCGTTGACCGCGTCGAAGGTCTCGCGGAAGCGCCGGCGCGACTCCTTGTTCATCGCGCCGATGGCCTCCTCGAGCTGCGCCACCGCGCGGTCGATGTCGGCCTTCTGGTCGCGGAAGAAGGTCTGGCGCTTCTCCTGCGCAGCGTACTCCTCGATGGCCGTGAGGTTCACGTCGCCGAGGCGCTCGATGGTGCGCGCCAGCTCGGTCTGCCGCGTCTTGTCGGCCTCCGTCGGCGCCGGGTGCTCGGCGAAGCGCGCGACCTCGGACGGCAGCGCCACCTGGTGCTTCTCCGCGACGGAGGTCACCAGGTGCTCGATCGCCAGCGCCTCCTCGCGCGCCCGCAGCTCCAGCGCCGACGCCTCGCGCGTGAGGGCCTCCTTGCGCGCGCGGATCTCCCGCAGCCTCCCCTCCACCTGCGCCAGCGCCTCGCGCCCCGCTTCGTAGGCCAGCCGCGCCGACTGCGCCGTGTCGCGCCGGCCCTGCGCCTCCGCCGCGGCCAGCGTCGAGGCCTCGATGAGCCCCGCCTCGCGCGTCACCGCCCCGCGCTCGGACTCGCCCAGGGACTCCAGCTCGGTGCGCAGCCGCTCGCCGCGCGTGCGCAGCTCGTCCACCGAGCGCTCGAGCCGGTGCACCGCGTTGCGCGCCGCGTTGGCCCGCTCGCGCGCCCGCGCCGCCACCACCTTCGCGTCGGTGGCCCGGCTCGTCGCGCGGTCGACCTCCGAGCGCCACGCCGTGCCCTCGGCCTCGCCCGACATCAAGCCCTCGCGCGCCCGGTCGCGTCGCGCCGTCGCCTCGGCGATCGATCGGTCGAGCGACACGTCCTCCTGCAGCGCGTCAGCCACGGCCTTGTCACACGACGCCAGCTCCGCGGCGAGCGCGTTGAGCCGCAGCCTCCCTTGCGCGAGCTCGGCCTCGTGCGCCTTGGCGTCCCGCTCGGCCATCAGCAGCGACAGCTCCTGCGCGTGCAGGTCGGCCTTCGCCGCCTCCAGCGCTTCGGCCGCGACCCGCACCCGCGCCTTCGCCGCGTCGAGGGCCTCGGTGCGCTCGGCCACCTGGTCGTCGAGCGCCTCCACCCGCGGCTCCAGGGTGCGCACCTCGGCCTGCGTCGCCAGCAGGCCCGCGCCCGCCGCCTCGGGGACGCCGCCCACGACGCGGCCGCCTGGTTCGAGCAGCTCGCCGGTCGCCGTCACGTAGCGCCACGCGCCCGGCGTCTCCCTCGCGCACCGCAGGCCCGACGCCAGCGAGTCGACCACCACCACCCCGCGCAGCGCCGAGCGCACGGCGTCGGGCAGCCCTTCGGGCTCGGCCACCTGGTCGAGCAGCAGCCCGAGCACCCCGTCGCCGCGCGGGGGCGCCCCGAGGGGTGCCTCGGCGAGGGAGTGCTCGGCCGACGCGGGCACCACGGCCGCGCGGCCCTTCTTGCTGGTCTTGAGCGACTCCAGCAGGCGCAGGCCGTCGTCGACGGTGGCCACCAGCACGTCCTGCCACCGATCGGCCAGCGCGGCGGCCAGCGCCTTGGACCACCGCTCGTCGGCCGCGATGTGGTCCGCCGCGAGGCCCCG
>CAIOSS010001192.1 GCA_903860995.1 uncultured delta proteobacterium
ACAAACACCCTCGTGCACGGCACAAACGCGTGGAGCACCTGCAAGCCGCCGCCGCCGCCGCCCGCCGCCGCGCCGCCGGCCGCACTGTGGCCGCCGATGGACGAGTTTGCGGTCCAGGAGAGGGCCGGGGGGACGAGGCGTATGGCGACGCAGTGGACGCACTGCTCCTCGCCCTACCACCCCTCGGCCGTCGCGTGGGGCACTGTGCGAGCCTCACGTCGTCCCGCGCCACGGCGCACACGCGGTGCGCCCGCGCGAAGCCCGGCCCCGCCGGCGGCGCCCACGGCACGGTGCGCCGCGACGCGACGGAGCAGTTGGAGAGGCAGCCGGCCGGGAAGCCCGCGCGCGCGACGACGGCCGGCTCGCACACCGACGGGCCGACGGCGGCGCCGTGCGGGATGCGCGGGTCCTCGAGCACGAAGACGGTCACGCGGCTCGTCGCCGTCGGCGAGCGGGCGCGCAACGTGACGGCGCGCGGCGCGCCGTGGAACAAGTCGAGGGCGCGCGTGGGGGCGGCGAGCGGCCCGTTGAGCGCGGCGAAGGGGGTGGCGTCCCGCCGGCTCGCCGTGGTGAGCAAGGCCGGCGGGCCGGCCAAGGCGATGCGGTAGCACTTGGTCGGCCCGCGCAAGTTGCCGTCGGGCAGCGCGCCGCGCCGCCGGCGTGTGCGGCCTCCCCGCCGCGTCGCACGCCAGCACCGCGGCCAAGGGCGGCCGGAACAGGCCCAGGCCGTCGCCCGTGGCGTCGGTGACCTCGATGGTCACGGCGTCGTCCGGGTCCGGGTCCGTGGCCCGGAGGCCAAACGACCCCGTCAGCCTGTCGCACGCGCGCTTCACCGCCACCCGGTACCCCCGCCGCCAGGCCGTCGCCGGCGGCGGCCGGCGGCGGGGTGTGGGCGGCAGGAGGACGGGGTCCGAGCCGAGGGCCTTGACGAGGACGCAGAGCGGCGCGGACCGGCAGGCCGTCTTGGACGAGGCGAGGAAGCACGGCGCGCGGTGCCGCCCACCCCGTGCGTCCCCTTGGCCCCGTCGCCCCCCACGAGCAACGCCGCCGACGCGACCCCGTCCGGCCCCACCGTCTGCTTCAGCAGCCGCCCGCCCCCGCCGTACCCGGCCAGGGCGATCCGGGTCACGGCCCCCGCGGCCACCGACGCCGCCGACGCGACCCCTTCGCGGCGACGCGAAGGTGGCGGCGCGGGCGGTGAAGGCGCAGCGCTCGGTGCGGCGGTAGAGCACCGTGGTGGGGGGCGCCGCCCGCAGCACCGCGCCCCGCGCATCCGCCGTGACGAAGTCGGGCGCGCGGCCGAGGGCGGCGCCGGTGCCGGCCTGCACGGAGGGGAGCGGCTTGCAGACTCGGAGCTTGACCTGCAGCTCGTGCGTGACTAGGTTGGTCCCGTCGGTCGCCTTCAACGCCAGGGAGTAGTTCAACTTGGGCTTGTCCCGGGGGATGCTCCGCGTGAAGCTCTCCTTGAACCCCAGCGTCGGCGCGGCGTACGGCGGGCCGTCGAGCGCGCTGCCGGGCCCGTTGCAGCCGTCGAGCGTCATGACGCGCCGCGTCCCGCAGAAGAGCGTCTGCGTGCCCGGGCCGTCGCGGGTGGTGCCGTCGCTGAAGAGGCGGACCGCCGTCGAGGTCGAAGAGCGGGAGCTGCAAGGCAGCCTGCAGCACAGGGTCAACGAAGCACCCGGCG
>CAIOSS010001193.1 GCA_903860995.1 uncultured delta proteobacterium
CAACCCGCGGGCACCGCGGGCGCGCTCCCATCCATCGCACGCATCGGCTTGAATCCCGGGCGTTTCGTGAGATGTGTCCCGACGTGAACCATTCATGGAGAGGGGGCTGGGGGTGAGGTCTCACGAAGGTGTGTACCCGACCCATCGGGCCACCGCTCTAGATGCACGTTCAAGCGAGTCGCTTCATTTTTCTTGGTACATGATTGAGAATGCCCGGTCAGCCCGGCCGGACGATCCATCCCTCGACGAGCACCTTCGCGGCGTTGGGGCCAGTGATGGGCGGCGGTGTCCAGAAGCCGCGGGTGCCGAGGTGCGACGCGACGAGGGCGAGCACGGCGTCGAGGGCGTCGCCGCCAATGTCCTGCGCGCAGGCGTTGGCCACCGGGGCGGGCAGCTCGAGCCGCAGCCCGAGGGCGCCGAGGGCCTCCGGGAGCGCGCGGATGACGGCGTAGCGCTCGGCGGTCACCTCGTTGAGCGACGCGCCCCCCTCGGAGGGCGCCGCGCGGTGCAGGGTGTACGGCAGGCCCAGCAGGCGGAGCATCGCCGCGGGGAGGGCCTCGATGACGACCGGCTGCGCGGGGTTGAACTCCAGCGCGTCGAAGGGCAGCACGGTGACGTGGTTGCGCACCGGGGCGAGCGCGCGGGCGAAGGCCCCGAGCGCGCGCCAGCAGGGCGGCCGCGGGGCGGTGATGGAGGTGGCGCCGTGGGTGATGGCCTCGGTGTGGCGCAGGGCGCCCGGGTGCGACGCGGCGAAGGAGGCCCAGCGCGCGTCGACCAGCGAGGGGGCGGCGGTGGCGAGCTGGTGGAGCACCTGCGAGCCGTTGAGCACCATGCCGACGAGGTCGCGCGCGAGGCCCACCGGGACGCCGAGGGGCGCGTCGACGGCGAGCACGCGCGGGGCGCCGCGGGCGAGGCGGTCGGCGAAGGTGGCGCCGACGCGGTCGATGCCGTCGACGACGAGGGCGCCGGCGCGGTCGCTGCCCCAGGCGATGTGCGTAGGGTTGGGGGTCTTGGCGGAGCTGAAGCGCACCCCCACCAGGTCGAGGTTCTCCATGGCGGGCGCATTGTGCCGCGCGGCGGGAGCGGTGGATAGTGCGCGCGATGTTCCGGATGCCCGTCGACGCGACGCTCGACCTCGTGCTGCTCGAGCCGCGCCACGCGGCGATGCTCTTCTCGCTGGTCGACGACAACCGCGCGCACCTCCGGCGCTACCTGCCCTGGGTCGACGGCACCCGCGCCGTGCAGGACTCGATGCAGTACATCACGGCGTCGCTGGAGCAGTTCGCGCGCTCGCAGTCCCTCCAGGTGGGCATCTTCAGCGAGAACACCCTCGCGGGGATGTGCGGCTACCACCTCATCGACTGGAACAACCGCCGCACTGGCATCGGCTACTGGCTGGCCCAGGGGCACCAGGGCAAGGGGCTGATGACCCGGGCGGTGCGCGCGCTCACCACGCACGGCTTCGTGTCGCTGGGCCTGCACCGGATGGAGATCCACGCGGCGACGGAGAACGTGAAGTCCCGCGCTGTGGCCGAGCGCCTGGGCTTCACCCAGGAGGGCGTGGCGAAGGGCGCCGAGTGGCTGCACGAGCGCTGGGTCGACCACGCCGTGTACGCGATGCTGCCCGACCGCTGGCGGGGGTAAAGAGGCGGTTGACAACGGCCCCGCCCCGGGGCGCTCTCGGGAGCGGACCATCGATGACCACCCCGACCTTCTGCTTCCGCACCTGGGCCGAGCTCACCCGCGACGAGCTCTACGCGCTGATGGCCCTCCGGCAGGAGGTCTTCGTGGTGGAGCAGCGCTGCCCCTACCTCGACGCCGACGGCTACGACCCGCAGGCGTCGCACCTCTGGTCGACAGGCGAGGGCGGCGATCGCCCGGTCGCGTACTGCCGCATCTTCCGGGCGGGCGTGAAGTACCCCGAGGCGAGCATCGGGCGGGTGGCGAGCGCGGGCGCGGCGCGGCGCACCGGGGCGGGGCGCGCGCTGATGGTCGAGGCGCTGCGGCGCATGGACGCGGCCGCGGGCGGGACGGCGGCGGTGCGCATCTCGGCGCAGTCGTACCTGCAGCGCTTCTACGAGGGCTTCGGGTTCCGGGTGGTGTCGGCGCCGTACCTCGAGGACGACATCCCCCACGTCGAGATGCTGCGCGGCGGCTGAGGCCTCGTCGGATACACTGCGCCGACGATGTCCTTCCGCTTCTCCGTGAGCGCCGTCGACCCGGGCTCGCGCGCGCGCCGCGGCGCGATCATCACCCCGCACGGCCGGGCCGAGACGCCCGCCTTCATGACCGTCGGCACGCGCGCCACGGTCACCGGCCTCACGCCCGCCGACCTTCGCGAGGTGGGCGCCCAGGTGGTGCTCGGCAACACGTACCACCTGATGCTGCGCCCGGGCATCGAGGCCTTCCGGCGCGTCGGCGGCGTGCACCGCTTCATGGGCTGGGACGGCCCGATGCTCACCGACTCCGGCGGCTACCAGATCTTCTCGCTGCCGGGCGACCGCACCATCAACGAGCGCGGCGCGCGCTTCCGGAGCTACATCGACCAGAGCTTCCACCTGCTGTCGCCCGAGCGCTCGATCGAGCTCCAGACGGCCATCGGCGCCGACATCATGATGGTGCTCGACGTGTGCGTCGACGCGCGCTCCGACGAGGCCACCACCCGCGCCGCGATGGAGCGCACCCACCGCTGGGCGCTGCGCTCGCTCGCCGCGCGCACCGAGTCCCCGCAGGCGCTCTTCGCCATCATGCAGGGGGGTGTATTCCCCGAGCTGCGCAAGGCCTCGGCGGGCTTCCTCACCGACCACCCCTTCGACGGCTTTGCGATCGGGGGCCTCGCCGTCGGCGACACCCGCGCGCAGCGCGAGGACATCACCCACTACGCCGCCGAGCTTCTGCCGCCCGACCGGCCGCGCTACCTGATGGGCGTCGGCACGCCGCCCGACCTGCTGCACGCGATGCTGGGCGGGGTCGACATGTTCGATTGCATCCTGCCGACCAACCTGGCGTGGCAGGCGACGGCCTTCACCTCGACGGGCCGGGTGAAGCTCACCCGCGGCGCGCACGCCCGCGACGACAACACCCTCGACGCGACCTGCCCCTGCGCGACCTGCACCAGCTTCAGCCGGGCCTACCTGCACCACCTGTTCAAGTGCGACGAGCCGCTGGGCGCGCGGCTGCTCTCGATGCACAACCTCACGCACTATCAGGCGCTGATGACCGAGGCGCGCGCGGCGATCACCGCGGGCACCTACGCGGCCTACGCGCGGGAGAAGCTGGAGGCCATCGACCGGCACGAGCACGGCGGCCGGCGCATGGGCGCGGCGACGGAGCCCTGAGCGGGGGGGTGGGGCCTTCGAGCGGTCGGGGCCTTCCCCCGTGGTTGTTCCGGGGCTAGCGTCCGGCCGCACTACTGAATGGCGATTCAGTGGAACCCACAGGAGCGGTCAATCTCATGGCAGACGAACTTCGGTTTGACGGGCGGGTGGCGATCGTCACGGGCGCGGGCAACGGGCTGGGGCGCTCGCACGCGCTGCTGCTGGCGAGGCGCGGCGCGAAGGTGGTCATCAACGACCTCGGCGGCTCGCACACGGGCGGCGGCAAGAGCAGCGCGGCGGCCGACGCGGTGGTCGAGGAGATCCGCGCGGGCGGCGGCGAGGCCGTGGCCAACTACGACTCGGTGGAAGACGGCGCGGCCATCGTGAAGAGCGCGATCGACGCCTTCGGGCGCGTCGACATCGTGGTCAACAACGCCGGCATCCTGCGCGACGTCTCCTTCCAGAAGATGACCGCCGACGACTGGGACCTCGTGTACCGGGTGCACGTCCTCGGGGCGTACCGGGTGACCGCCGCGGCGTGGCCGCACCTGCGCGAGCAGAAGTACGGGCGCGTGGTGTTCACCTCCTCGGCGGCGGGTATCTACGGCAACTTCGGGCAGGCCAACTACTCGATGGCCAAGCTCGGGCTCGTCGGCTTCGCGAGCACCCTCGCGCTGGAGGGCAAGAAGAACAACGTGGTGGTCAACACCATCGCCCCCATCGCCGGCTCGCGCATGACCGAGACCGTGCTCCCGAAGGACCTCCTCGACAGCCTGAAGCCCGAGTTCGTCTCCCCGCTGGTCGCCTGGCTCTGCCACGAGGGCAACACCGACTCGGGCGGCCTCTTCGAGGTCGGCGGCGGCTTCATGGGCAAGCTCCGCTGGGAGCGCACCGCGGGCACCACCTTCCGCCTCGGCCGCGGCTTCGGCCCCGAGCAGGTGAAGGCCCGCTGGGGCGAGATCACCGACTTCGCGAAGAGCGAGCGCCCCGCGTCGGTCACCGAGTCCATGGCCCCGATCATGGCCAATGTGGAGGCCGGTCCCTCCAAGGGCGGCAACGACTTCATCGACGTCGACGCGGCGCTCGGGTACCAGTTCCCGGAATACACCAGCCGGTATGACGAGCGCGACCTCGCCCTCTACGCGCTGGGCGTGGGCGCCAGCCGCAACCCCGTCGACGCCACCGACCTCCAGTACGTGTACGAGCTCAACGAGGGCTTCCAGGCGCTGCCCACCTACGCCGTGGTGCCGGTGGTGAATGGCATCCTCGACATGGGCCGCCGCGGCGAGACCGCGCCGGGGCTCAACTTCGGGCTCGACCGCATCCTGCACGGCGAGCAGTACACCGAGCTGCTGCGCCCGCTGCCGGCGAAGCAGAAGCTCACCCACCGGGCGCGGGTGAAGGCCATCTACGACAAGGGCAAGGGGGCCGTGGTCGTCAACGAGACGAAGTCCTACGACGAGGACGGCGAGCTCCTGGCCATCAACGAGGTGACCACCTTCGTGCGCGGCGCCGGCGGCTGGGGCGGCGACCGGGGCCCGAGCGCCGACGTCAACGTGCCGCCGGACCGCGCGCCCGACGCCGTGCTCGAAGACAAGACCAGCGACTCGCAGGCGCTGCTCTACCGCCTCTCCGGCGACTGGAACCCCCTGCACGCCGACCCCGGCTTCGCGGGGGCCTTCGGGTACGCGAAGCCCATCCTGCACGGGCTGTGTTCGTTCGGGTACGCCGGGCGGCACGTGCTCAAGGCCTTCACGGACGGCGACACGCGGCGCTTCAAGTCCATCAAGGTGCGCTTCGCGGACACGGTGTTTCCGGGCGAGACCCTCGTCACGGAGATGTGGAAGGAGTCGGACACGCGGGTGGTGTTCCGCTGCAAGGTGAAGGAGCGCGACAAGGTCGTGATCTCCAACGCTGCGGTGGAGCTGTACACCGAGGTGCCGCAGAAGAAGTCGAAGGCGGCGGCGAGCGCGGCGCCCGCGAAGGCGGAGACGGCCGCGGCCCCCGCGGCGGCGGGGAAGATCACCAGCGGGCTGGTGTTCGAGGCGATCGGCGCCTACCTCACGAAGAACCCCGACGTGGCCTCGAAGGTGGGCACGGTGTTCCAGTTCAAGCTCGCCGAGCCGACGTCGCAGTGGACGCTCGACCTCAAGCTCAACAAGGTGGCCCGGGGCGAGACCGCGGTGCCCGAGTGCACCCTCGAGCTGAGCGACGCGGACTTCATGGCCTCGCCGAGGCGTCGCAGCGCGGGCCCCGCAAGGCCCAGCACCGCAGCGTCGGAGGGCGCCCGGCGCATCGCCTCGCGCAGCACCCCCACCGCCTCGGTGCGCTCGGGGCCCGAAGCCCCCCCCGCCGGACCCGCCAGGAGGAGCCCCAGGCTCAGCGGCGCCCGGGCGTCGGAGTGCAGCCGCGCCGACGCCGAGCGAAGGGCCGCGATGGCGCCCGGCACGTCGCCGAGGTCTTCGAGGCACAGCCCCAGGTCGAGCTGCGCCTCGCCGAGCATCGGCGCGCGCTGCAGGGCGCGGCGCAGCCAGCCCACGGCCTCCCGCTGTCGGCCGAGCTCCCGCAGCGCCACCGCCCGCTGCACCATCGCTTCGACCATCGTCGCGTCCAGCGCGATCGCCTCACCGTAGCGGGCCTCCGCCGCGGGCCACTGGGCGCGCGCGCGCGCCACCTCGCCCAGGTAGAACACCGGGCGAGCGTCGCGAGGGTCGAGGCCCTGCGCGGCCACGAAGCGCGCCTCGGCCCCCGTCACGTCGCCGCCCCGAAGCAGCACCTCGCCCGCGGTGTACTCACGCTCCGCCGGCGTCGGGTCGGCGCTCGCCCCGCGCATCGGAAACGGCAGCCGCGGCCGCTGCGCCCCCGCCGTCGCCGCCCCGAGTGCGATCGCCACCGCCGCCACCCACGCCGCCCTCGTCGCCCTGGTCATGTCGCCTCCACCGCCTGTAACAGCGCCGCGCGCACGTCGTCGAAGCGCGACAGCGGCACCTTCGCGCCCTCATCGGTCGTCACATAGAAGACGTCCGCCGCGCGGCGCCCCTCGGTGTTGACCTTGGCCACCCGGATCTCCAGCCCCAGCCGGTGGTGCGCCCGCGCCACGGTGTGCAGGAAGCCCGGCCGGTCGCGCCCGAACACCTCGATCACCGTGGCATCGTCGCTTACGTCATTGTGTAAGGACACCCGCGCCTCGACGGACGGCTCGGGCCGCGGCAGGCCGCCCTGCCCACGCATCACCGAGACCACCGACTCGGCGTCGAGACGCCCCTCGACGACGCCCTGCAACTGCTGCGACAGGCGCGCCTCGAGCCCGACGAGCTCGCGCGAGGTCGGGTCGGGGTGCCGCACCACGAACACGTCGACCACGTCGGTGCCCACGGAGTGGATCTCCGCCCGCTGGATGTCCAGCCGGTGCGCGAAGAGGAGCGCCGTGAGGTCGGAGAGCAGCCCTGGTCGGTCGGGCGCGTGGACGAGCAGCTCGTAGAGGCCCGCGCCCACGGCGTCGTCCACGGGCTGGAGGCGCAGCCGCGACCCGCCCGGCGTGACGTCGTGCAGGGCGAGCGCGTGCCGCAGCACCTCCCGCGGCGCCGACGCCTGGAGGTAGCGGGTGGGCATCGCACGCACCCAGCGCGCGACACCCGGCGCGGCTTCCCCGGCGAGCTCGAGCACGCGCGCGACGAGGCCCTCGCGGTGGCGCACCGCGCTGGTCCCCTCCCCCTGCAGCGTGTCGGCGGCGCGCATGTACAGTTCGTCGAGCAGGCGAGCCTTCCAGGCGGTCATCGCGGTCGGCGAGGTCGTCGAGAGGTCGGCCACGGTCAGGAGGAAGAGCGCCTGGAGCCGCCACGGGTCGCCGACAAGGGCGTTGACCTGCGCGATGGTGGACGGGTCGCCCAGGTCGCGCCGGGTCGCGAGGTGGTAGAGCGTGAGGTGCTCCAGGACGAGCCACGCCACCGTCGCCGCGTCTTCGCGGTCGAGCCCGAGGCGCGCCGCGATCGCCGGCGCCATCTCCGCGCCCACCCGGCTGTGGGCGCGACCGTGGCTCTTCCCGATGTCGGGGAGGAGCGTCGCGAGCAGCAACACCTCGCGGCGGTCGATGCTCGCCATGAGCCGCGAGGCCAGCGCGAAGTCGGGCCCGAGGTCCCCGCGGCTCAGCGCGTGGAGGCGGTCGACCGCGGCCACCGAGTGAACGTCGACCGTGTACACGTGGTAGACGTCGTGCTGCACCCGCGCCGTGACCGCCGCGAACTCGGGAATGAGGGCGAGCACGAGCCCGAGGTCGTGGAGGTCGGCGAGCACGCTGCGCGCGTTGTCGGCGGTGCCGGACACCGACGGCCCGTCGGTGCGCGACGACACGCGGTGGGCGCGGTCGAGCAGCCGGAGGAAGCAGCGGCCCGCCTCGGGGGACGCCCGGAGCCGCGCGCACCACCCCTCGTCCGCGGCCGCGCTCGCGATGCTGGCGCGGGACGAGGCGGCCACCGGGAGGTCGTGGAGGAGCGCGGTCTCGACGAGGCGCAGCGCGAGGGCGGGATCGCGCTGGAGGCCGTCCGCCGACGCAAGGCACGCCGCGCCGTCGAAGCGGGTGACGCCGTCCGCCAGGGGGAGCGCGCGGCGCGGGTGATCGGGGTGGCGCGCGGGGCGGCACCGGGCAAGGACGTGCGGGAGCATCGAGGCCACGCCCCGGGCGTGCCGGTAGAACTCGGACATGAGCCGCTCGGCCGAGGCCGCCACGGCGCGCGCGGGGTCGACCGCCGCCTCCGCCTCGTCGAAGAACCCGAGCGACTGCGCGCACTCCTCCTGCGCGTCGAAGGTCACCCGGTCGCTCCGGCGCCCCGCCCGGGCGTGCAGCGCCGCGCGCAGGCGCAGGTGAAACTCCCGCGCCGCCTCCAGCGCGTCGTGCTCCGGCTGCGACAGCGCGCCGGAGCCGAGGGCACCGCCGAAGTCGTCGGCTCGCACCCGCGCGCGCAGCGCCCAGCGGATGATGTCCAGGTCGCGCAGCCCGCCGCGACCGAGCTTCACGTCGGGTTCGAGGAGGTACACCGTCGCGCCGAAGCGCTCGTGCCGCTCGCGCAGCTCGGCGGCCAGCGCGTCGATGAAGCTCGCGAGCTCGCGCTCGCCGCGCAAGGCCGCGGAGCGGTCCCGCAGCGACCCGGCGAGCCCCGCGTCGCCCGCCAGGAACCGCAGGTCGAGCAGCATGGTGCGCGTGCGCAGGTCGTCCCGCGCCTCGCTGATGAGCCCGTCGACGTCGTGCACCGTATGCCCGATGGTGACCCTGGCATCCCAGAGCGGGTACAGGATCGCCTCCGCGAGCGCCCGCACCGGTGGCGCCTCGGGGCGCTCGGCGAGCAGCACGAGGTCGAGGTCGCTCCCGGGCGAGAGCTGCCGTCGCCCGTAGCCGCCGACCGCCATCAGCGCGACGCGCCCTCGGGCGCGCGCCCTCGGCCACCGCGCGAGGCACCCGCCGACGTGGACCTCGAGCAGCGCGTCGTAGGCGTCCGCCACGGCCCGGGCGTGATCGCGGCCGCCGAGGCCCGCGAGGGCGTCTGCGCGAAGCGCGCTCATCCGAGCTCGAAACGCCGCGAGCGCGTCGCCTGGCAACGGCGGATGGGAACCCTGGGCGCTCACGACCCGAGCAGCATGGACGGGCGCGGCAGCCCCGACAACCGTCAGGTGCCGCCGGGCAGGTGTTCGTCGATGGCGCGCGCGATCGCGCCGGCGAGCAGGTCGCGATACCCGTCCGAGCGGAGTCGCTGCTCGTCGGAGAGGTTGGAGATGAACGAGAGCTCGACCAGCACCGCGGGCATCCGCGTGGTGACCAGCACGTGGAAGCGCGCGGGGTGCACGCCCATGTCCTCGACCGGCGAGTACAACAGCCGCGCGTCGTGGAGCAGCGCGCGCTGGATCGTCGACGCGAAGCCGAGCGAGTCACGCCCGTGCCGCGACAGGTTGAGGTCTGCAAGGATCCGCGACACGTCCCAGGAGCCCCCCGTGTCGCCCTCGACGAGCTCGCCCTCGCGCGCGGTCAGGCGCGCCGCGACGCGAGGGCTGTCCTCGAGCGCGAAGGTGGCGATGCCTCGCGCGTCACGGTTCGTCGCCGCGTTGCAGTGAATCGACACGAAGAGGTCGGCGGTGGTGCCGTTGGCGTGCGACGCACGCTGCTCCAGCGGCACGGAGACGTCCCGGTCCCGGGTGAGCGCGACCTGGAACCCGTATCGCATGGCGAGGCGCTCGGCGAGCCGACGCGCGACGTCCAGGTTGACGTCGGCCTCGCGGAGGCCCGTCGGACCGATCGCCCCCGGGTCGCTCCCGCCGTGCCCGGCGTCGATCACGATCCTCCGGTGCCTCGCCTCAACGCCCCGCGGCACTGGCGCGACCACGGCGCGGCACCCTGCGAGCGCGGGCGCGAGCGCGACCTGCGCGCGCACCTGCTCCCCCACCCGGCCGAGCAGCGCCGCCAGCGCGGTCGCGTCCTCACACGACGGCCTCTCCCCCGTCGTCGGCAGCGCCGTGATGAGGAAGTCCCTGGCGCGCGACCGATCGCGCCCGTCCCGCAGACGATCGCCCTGCTCCAGCAGCAGGGCGCCCGCCAGTCGCATCGCACGCCGCCGTCGCACCGGGTCCTCCGACCCCACCAGCGACAGTCGCTGCACCAGGTCGTCCACGCCCTGCACCGGGCCTCCCGCGCGCAGCGCCGTCACCGCCGCGCCCGCCTCGACCAGCGGATCGCTCGGTACGACGGGCGCCTCCGGGGGATCCACGCTCGCAGCCGACGCGCCCGCGCTGCGACACGCCGGCGCCACGCCCGCGATCAGCACCGCCGCAATCAACACCTGAGACCAGCGCACCGATCGGGCGCGTAGCAGCACGTCGCGCCGGGCCTCGAATTTCCTGCACGGACGCCGCCGCGTTGCGCCACCCGCGCAGCCCGGCACTACACTCGACCGGGTGACACCCAGACTCCTCCAGGTCGACAACTTCACCCCGACCCGCCGCACCCCCTGGGGCGGCTCCCGCATCGCAGGCGCACTGAAGCGCGATCTCCTCCACGGCGTTGCCGACGGCGTCGTCGGCGAGAGCTGGGAGTTCTCCGTCGAGCCCGACTTCCCGAGCCAGCTCCGCGACGGGTCGGGCACCCTCGCGTCGTGGATCGCGAGCGAGCGAGCTGCGGTCCTGGGCTGCGAGGGCGACGACGGGCGACCGAGCACCGCCCTCCTCGTGAAGCTCCTCGACACCTCCGACGAGCTGTCCGTGCAGATCCATCCGGCCGACGACGATCCGCTGCTCAGGCACGGCGAGTCCGGCAAGCCCGAGTGCTGGTACGCGGTCGACGCGCAGCCTGGCGCGGGCGTGTATCTCGGGCTCGCTGAGGGGGTCACCCGCGAGGCCCTCGCCGGCGCGCTCCGCGCCGGAGCCGACATCTCCCCCATGCTGGGCTTCGTCCCGGTCACGGTCGGTGACTTCCTGCTCATCGAAGCGGGCACCGCCCACGCCATCGGCCGCGGGCTGACCCTCGTCGAGCCGCAGCGCGTGCTCCCCGGCTGCCGTGGCCTCACCTATCGCTACTGGGACTGGAACCGCCGCTACGACGCCGACGGGAGGGCCGACCCTCGCGGCCAGCCCCGCACCCTGCACGTCGACGAGGCGCTCTCCGTCACCCGCTGGGACGCGCCGCGAGGGTCGGCCCTCCTCGACGGGTGTCGCCTCCGCGCCGGCGCGCCCGAGCTCCGCGGCGCCCCGACGTGGACCTCCCTCTGTGGGCGCGACGACGGGCTGCGCAGCGAGCACCTCCATGTGGCGCGCCTGCACGGCACCGGCACGATCGAACTGCCCGACTGGGACTCGCTCCGCGCGGTGACCGTGCTGGACGGGGTCGTGCGTATCGGCGGCGTGACCATCGCGCGCGGCCAGACGGCCGCCCTTCGCGCGCGACCAGCGATCCTGGGCGCGACGCTCGAGGGCGCACACGCCATCGTGTCGGCCGCGTACTGACGGAGAGCAAAGGTGTATTGGGAGGGGAGAGGCTGGAGCCGAGGCTCCGGGGGGGGGCGTCGGACCGAACGGTCAGGCGTCAGCGGCCGTCGACTCGGCGGGAGCCGCCGGGGCGGAGGCGTCGTGGAAGAAGCGCGAGTCGATCCACTCGGTGAAGGGCGCGGCGACGTAGATCGAGCTGTACGTACCCGCGAGCACGCCGATGATCATCGCCCACGCGAAGTCTCGGATCACGCCGGTGCCGATGACCGCGAAGGCCGACACCGACAGCACCACCGTCAGCGACGTCAAGATCGTGCGCGAGAGCATCTCGCTGACCGAGAGGTTGATGACGTCGAGCATCCGCGAATTGCGCTTCTTGGCGAGGTTCTCGCGGATGCGGTCGTACACGATGATGGTGTCGTTCATCGAGTAGCCCACCACCGTGAGGATGGCCG
>CAIOSS010001194.1 GCA_903860995.1 uncultured delta proteobacterium
AACACGCCGGGGGGGGATCGAACCCACGACCTGCGGATTTGGAATCCGCTGCTCTACCAACTGAGCTAGCCTCCTATCGGTCCGACCGACTCGTACTTCCTGTCAGTGACTCTCCGCGTGCATCGTGTGGGCGTTGCACCCGACGCAGAACTTCTTCATCCGGACCCCTTTGGTGCCCGCCGCCGCCGAGCGCGTCGTGCGGTAGTTACGCCGCCCGCACGTCTCGCACGCCAACACCACCTTGATCCGGGCTCCCATGGGTCTCGCTCTGCCTTCAACCGCACGACGCCCCGGTGGTCCTCCGGAAGGAGGTTACCGCCGGAGCGTCAGAGCGGACTCTACTCGGTGATCTTGGTGACGACGCCAGCGCCGACGGTCTTGCCGCCCTCGCGGATGGCGAAGCGCATCTGCTCCTCGAGCGCCACCGGGACGATGAGCTCGATGTCCATGGAGATGTTGTCTCCCGGCATGACCATCTTCACGTCCTCGGGGAGCTTGCAGACCCCGGTGACGTCGGTGGTGCGGAAGAAGAACTGCGGGCGATAGTTGGTGAAGAACGGCGTGTGACGGCCGCCCTCTTCCTTCTTCAGGATGTAGATCTGGCCCACGAACTTCTTGTGGGGGGTGATCGAGCCGGGCTTGGCCAGCACCTGGCCGCGCTCCAGGTCGTCCTTCTCGATGCCGCGCAGGAGCACGCCGACGTTGTCGCCGGCCTGCCCCTGGTCGAGCAGCTTGCGGAACATCTCGACGCCGGTCACCACGCTCTTGCGGGTCGGGACGAAGCCGATGATCTCGACCTCCTCGTTGACCTTGACGATCCCGCGCTCGATGCGGCCCGTGGCCACGGTGCCGCGGCCCTTGATCGAGAACACGTCCTCGATGGCGAGCAGGAAGGGCTTGTCGATGTCGCGCACGGGCTCCGGAATGAAGGTGTCGAGCGCAGCGGCGAGCTCGTGGATCTTCGCTTCCCACGCCGGGTCGCCGTTGAGCGCCGGCAGGGCCGCGCCGCGGACCACGGGGGTGTCGTCTCCCGGGAACTGGTACTTGGTGAGGAGCTCGCGCACCTCCATCTCGACCAGGTCCAGGATCTCCGCGTCGTCGACGGCGTCGCACTTGTTGAGGAACACCACGATGTTGGGCACGCCCACCTGGCGGGCCAGGAGCACGTGCTCGCGCGTCTGCGGCATCACCGAGTCGAGCGCCGAGACCACCAGGATCGCCCCGTCCATCTGGGCGGCGCCGGTGATCATGTTCTTGATGTAGTCGGCGTGTCCGGGGCAGTCGACGTGCGCGTAGTGGCGGTTCTGCGACTCGTACTCCACGTGCGCCGCGGCGATGGTCACCGTCTTGGTGGCGTCGCGGTCGATGCCGCCCTTGGCGATGTCCTTGTACGAGATCGCCTTGAACTTGGCGCCCTTCGCCTTCGACAGCACCGCGCTGATCGCCGCCGTGAGGGTCGTCTTGCCGTGGTCGATGTGACCGATGGTGCCGACGTTCACGTGGGGCTTGCTGCGGCTGAACTTCTCCTTGGCCATGACTCTTCTGTGCTCCGTTCGTTCTCTGTTGTGGGGTTTGGCTTCGAGGCTTCTGGTTACTTGCCGCGGCTCTTCGCCACGATCTCTTCCTGCACCACGTTGGGCACCGGATCGTAGTGCGAGAACTGCATCGTCGAGACCGCGCGACCCTGGGTCTTGCTGCGGAGGTCGGTGACGTAGCCGAACATGTTGGCCAGCGGCACGGTGCCTTCGATCGCCTGGGCGTTCTTGCCGCGAGCGTTCATGCCCTTGATCTGGCCGCGGCGGGAGTTGAGGTCGCCGATGACCTCGCCCATGAACTGGTCGGGCGTCACCACCTCGACGGCCATGATCGGCTCGAGGATGGCGATGCCCGCCTTCTTGCAGGCGTCCTGCACGGCCATGGAGCCGGCGATCTCGAAGGCCTGCGCGCTCGAGTCGACGTCGTGGTAGCTGCCGAAGAACAGCCGCACCTTGCAGTCGATGACGGGGTAGCCGGCGAGCACGCCGCGCTGGAGGGCTTCGCGCGCGCCCTTCTCCACCGCGGGGATGAACTCGCGGGGGATGATGCCGCCCTTGATGTCGTCATCGAACACGAAGCCCGTGCCGCGCTCGCCGGGCTCGAGGTCGAGGATCACGTGGCCATACTGACCGCGGCCGCCCGACTGCTTGGCGTACTTACACTCGCCCTCGGCCTTCTTCTTGACGGCCTCGCGGTACGCGACCTCGGGCTTGCCCGTGTTCGCCTCGACCTTGTACTCGCGCTTCAGGCGGTCGACGATGATCTCCAGGTGGAGCTCGCCCATGCCGTGGATGAGCGTCTGGCCGCTCTCCTCGTCCGTGTTCATGCGGAACGACGGGTCTTCGAACGCGAGCTTCTGGAGGCCGACGCCCATCTTGTCCTGGTCGCCCTTGGTCTTCGGCTCGATGGCGATCGAGATGACGGGCTCCGGGAAGGTCATGCGCTCGAGCACCACGGGGTGCTTCTCGTCGCAGAGGGTGTCCCCCGTGCGGGTGTCGCGGAAGCCCACGGCCGCCGCGATGACGCCCGCGAAGGCGTCCTTGATGTCTTCGCGCTCGTTCGCATGCATGAGCAGCAGGCGGCCGATGCGCTCGGTCTTGCCGCGGGTGGAGTTGAGCACGCTGGTGCCCGACTCGACCGAGCCCGAGTAGACGCGGATGAAGGTCAGGTTGCCCACGAACTTGTCGTTCATGAGCTTGAAGGCCAGGGCGCTGAAGGGAGCGGTGTCGCTCGCCGGGCGCTCGAGCTCCACTTCGGGCTTGTCGGGGTGCTTGCCGATACGGGTCGGCACGTCGACCGGCGACGGGAGGTACGCGACCACCGCGTCGAGGAGCTGCTGCACGCCCTTGTTCTTGAAGGCCGAGCCGCAGGTGACGGGGACCAGCTTGAACGAGATGGTGCCGGCGCGGAGGGCGGCGTGCAGCTCGTCTTCGGTGATCGAGGCGATGTCGTCCGCAAGGAACTTCTCGCCGACCACATCGTCGACGTCGGCGACGGACTCGATGAGCATTTGCCGCGCCGTGTCGGCCGCATCCTTGAAGTCCGCCGGGATCTCTTCGATGGAGAACTTCGCGCCCTTCGAGGCCTCGTCGAACACGATCGCCTTCATCCGGATGAGGTCGATGATGCCGCGGTGCTTCTCTTCCTCGCCGAGGGGGATCTGGATGGGCACGGGGTTGGTGCCGAGGCGCTCGCGCATCGAGTCGACGCACATCTGGAAGTCGGCGCCGATCTTGTCCATCTTGTTCATGAACGCGATGCGCGGCACCTTGTAGCGGTCGGCCTGGCGCCAGACCGTCTCGGACTGGGGCTCGACGCCGTTGCCGCCGTCGAACACCGCGACCGCGCCGTCGAGGACGCGCAGCGAGCGCTCGACCTCGATGGTGAAGTCCACGTGTCCGGGGGTGTCGATGATGTTCACCCGGTGCTTGATGTCCTTGCCCGGACCGATGCTAGGGACCCAGAACGCGGTGGTCGCAGCGGAGGTGATCGTGA
>CAIOSS010001195.1 GCA_903860995.1 uncultured delta proteobacterium
CCCACCCGGCTGCGGGCGGGGCTCACCGCGGCGCGCCGGGCGCTGCGCACCGCGGGCTACCTGTCGGGCTCCATCGCCGCGCCGGTCGTGCGCGCGGAGGGGACCCGGGTGACGGTGGAGGTCCCGGTCACGCCGGGGCCTCGCTACCGGATGGCGTGGCAGGGGGTGAGGGTGTTTCCGGTGGAGGCCCTGCACGACGCGCTCGACCTCGCGGAGGAGGGCATCGACGGCGCGGGCATCGACGCGATCCTGGCGCGGGTGCGCGCCTTCTACGTGCGCCGGGGGTACGCCGAGGTGACGGTCGCAGCCGCGGTGTCCGACGAGGGCGCTGGGGCGCGGGTGCTGCGCGTGACGGTGCGCGAGGGCGTGCCAGTGCGCCTTGGGGCGCTGCGCTTCGAGCGGGCGCGGGCGCTCTCCGAGGGCGCCATGCGGGAGCTGTTCCTCGGCGTGGTGGCGGAGTCCGCGCCCGCCGATCCGAGGCCCTTCGCGGGGCCGCGCGACCGCGAGCGGGCCTACGTCGAGTCGGTGGTCGACGGCGCTGCGCGCGAGCGCGTCGAGCAGCGCCTGCGCGACCTGGGGTACCTCGACGCGACGGTGTCGACCCCGGAGCGGGCCTGGCACCGCAGCGCGCTGCGCGGGCCGGTGGGCTACCGCCACCCCGACGTGGTCGACCTCACGTTTACGGTCACCGAGGGCCCGCGCACCTTCCTCGAAGAGCTTCGGGTGGAGGGCAACCGGGAGCGGGCCACGGCCGACGTCGCCGAGGCGCTCGATCTCCGCGTGGGCGTGCCCCTGTCGTACCTCGCCATCGAGGAGGCGCGCATCCGGCTGACCGCGTGGTACCGCGAGGAGGGCTACGCCTTCGTGCGGGCCGAGCCGGAGATCGAGCGCTCGCCGGACCACACGCGCGCGCGGCTGCGGCTGGTGGTGCACGAGGGGCCGCGGGTGCGCCTCGGGGCGGTCGTGATCGAGGGCAACCGCCGCACGCCGGAGCACGTGATCCGCCCCCGGATGACGCTCGCCGAGGGCGACTGGTACCGCGCCTCGGAGGTGCGGGCGACGCAGCAGCGCCTGAGCGAGCTCGGGCTCTTCGGCGGCGTCAACGTCGGCCTCGAGGACCCCGACCTGGAGGCGCCGGTAAAGGTGCTGCGGGTGCAGCTCGTCGAGCGCCAGCCGCAGGCCCTGGAGCTGCGCGGAGGCTTCTCGCTCGGCGAGGGCCTGCGCTTCGGCTTCGAGTACACGCACCTCAACGTGCTCGGCCGCGCGGTGTCCTTCGGGCTCCAGGCCCGCGGGGGCTACCTGCTGCAGATCCCCAACGTGACGCCGACCTTCCCCCCGGAGATCAACCCGAGCTTCTCCGACCTGCTCAACTGGCGCGTCGCGGCCTCGCTGGGCTTCCCCTTCGTGCCGCTGCTCGGGCCGTCGTGGGGCGCGGCGGTCGACCTGTCGACGGTGCGCCAGCTGCAGCCGCCCTTCTACGCGCTCGCCACCCACAGCGTCGGCGCGTCGCTGCTCTTCTCGGCGCTGCGCCACTTCACGATGACCTTCACCGGCGAGCTGCAGTACGTGATCACGCAGCCCTTCGGCGCGGAGACCATCGCGGGCCTGGTGCAGGACTACCCCACCCGCTGCCTCGCCAACGGCAACACCCCGGAGGCGTGCACCGCGTTCCAGCAGGTGCTCGTCCAGCAGCTGCTGCGCTACTCCGACGGCGAGTCGGTGCTCGGGGCGTTCCGCGTGGGCGCCCAGTACGACCGGCGCAACAGCGCGCTCTCGCCGACCCGCGGCTTCGTCGCGTCGGTGACCGCCGAGACGCTCCAGGTGGTCTCGGCGAGCAACCCCAACCTCTCCCCCTTCACGCTCCACCTGACGGCGCGCGTGACGGGCTACGTGCCCATCCCCCTCGGGCGCATGGTGCTGCTGCTGAGCGGTCGCGTGGGGCGCAACTTCGGCGGCACCGCGACGCAGAGCACCCACCCCTCGCGCCGCTTCTGGCTCGGCGGCGCGGACGCGATGCGCGGCTGGCAGCAGAACCAGCTCATCCCGCAGGACCTCATCGACGCGGCGCTCACCGACCCGTCGTCGTCCAACCCCCTGGTGCGGGGCTCGTCGGGCGGGGAGTTCTTCATGGTGGCGGTGGCCGACCTGCGCATCCCGACGCCGCTCTACACGCCGCTCGGCAACGTGCAGCTCGCGGCCTTCGTGGACGTCGGAAACCTCTGGGCCCGGCCGCCCTCCTTCGATCAGCTCTATCGCCTCCGGGTGTCGCCGGGCTTCGGCGTGCGGCTCGACTCGCCCTTCGGGTTGATCTCCATCGACTTCGGGTTCAACCCGTGGCGCGTGCCCGAGGTGGGCGAGCGCACCTGGAACTTCCAGTTCTCGCTGGGCTCGGTGACGTGAGCGGGCCCCGCGCTCAGTCGGACTTGCGGTAGTTGGGCGCCTCTTCGGTGATGATCACGTCGTGCACGTGGCTCTCGCGGAGCCCGAGCGCCGTGGCCTTCACGAAGCGCGCGCGGGTCTGCATCTCGTCGATGGTCCGGCACCCCGTGTAGCCCATCGACGAGCGCAGCCCGCCGACCAGCTGGTACACGTTGGACGACAGGCTCCCGCGGTACGGCACGCGCCCCTCGATGCCCTCCGGGACGAGCTTCTCGTCGGCCGCGCCGGCCTGGCCGTAGCGGTCCTTGGAGCCCTTGCGCATGGCGCCCATCGAGCCCATGCCCCGGTACATCTTGTACGAGCGGCCCTGGTAGAGCACCAGGTCGCCGGGGGCCTCGTCGGTTCCCGCGAAGAGCCCGCCGATCATCACCACGTCGGCGCCCGCGGCCACGGCCTTGGCGAGGTCGCCCGAGTACTTCACCCCGCCGTCGGCGATCACCGGGATGCCCCGCTTGCGGGCCACCCGAGCGCAGTCCGAGATGGCGGTGATCTGCGGCACGCCCACCCCCGCCACCATGCGCGTGGTGCAGATCGAGCCCGGCCCGATGCCCACCTTGATGGCGTCGGCGCCGGCGTCCATCAGCGCCTCGGCGGCCTCGGCCGTCGCGATGTTTCCGGCGAGCACGGGGACCTCCGGGTAGCGTGCCTTGATGGCGCGCACGGCGTCGAGCACGCCCTTCGAGTGGCCGTGCGCCGTGTCCACCACGATGACGTCGACGCCCGCGTCCACGAGGCGCTGCACCCGCTCGTCGCGGTCGCCGCCCGGACCCACCGCGGCGGCCACGCGCAGCCGGCCGCGGGCGTCCTTGGCCGCGCCGGGGAAGCGCTCTGCCTGGAAGAGGTCGCGCACCGTGATGAGCCCCGCGAGGGTGCCGCGCTGGGGGTCGACCACGAGCAGCTTCTCGATGCGGTGCTTGTGCAGCAGCGCGCGGGCCTCGTCGGCCTTCACCGTCGCGGGCACCGTCACGAGCCGCTCCTTCGGGGTCATGGCCCGGGAGACGGTCTGGTCCAGGTTGGTCTCGAAGCGGATGTCGCGGGACGTGAGGATGCCCACCGGGCGGCCGTCTTCGACCACCGGGAGTCCGGAGATGTTGTTGCGCTTCATCAGCGCGACGGCGTCGCGGAGGCTGTCGTTGGGGCCCACCGTGAGGGGGTCGACCACGATGCCCGACTCGGCGCGCTTCACCTGCTCGACCTCGCGCGCCTGGTCTTCGGGCGTGAGGTTCTTGTGGATCACCCCGAGGCCGCCCTCGCGCGCCATGGTGATGGCCGTGCGGGCCTCGGTGACCGAGTCCATCGCCGACGAAATGAGCGGGATGCCCAGCTCGATGCCGCGACAGAGCCGGGTGCGGGTGTCGACGTCCTTGGGCAGCACCTCGCTGTATGCGGGCACCAGCAGCACATCGTCGAAGGTCAGGGCCTCGCGCAGCGGTTCTTCGAGCATGGTTTCTCCAGGAGACGTGGAATTCTGGTAGCGCGACCCGCGCCGCGGGGCGAGCGTCGGGCGAATCTTCCACGGCGGTCGGTCATGACCGGTCGCAGTCGAAGCCTGGGAAAAGTTACGCCGAGCTGATAGAGAGGCGGGAGTTTCGTGCGATAGTCCCGACGATCTCCGACCCCATCACTTCCGTCCTCCGGGTGCTGACACCATGCAACGTTCCAGCTTCCTTCGTGCGCTCTCC
>CAIOSS010001196.1 GCA_903860995.1 uncultured delta proteobacterium
AGCGCCACCACCGAGGCCGGCGACGACGACCTCTCCAGCCGGGACCTCGCCCCCGCCAGGTCGCCCTTGCGCAGCAGCGCCCGCACCTCGTCGCTCAGCTTCTCCAGGTCGTCGTCGAGCGAGCGGTAGTACCGCGCACGCTCCAGCATCACCGCCACCGACGCCACCGACAGCGCCACCAGGACCCACATCACCCACTCCGCGCCGAGCATCGCGAAGGAGGTAAAGAGACGAATGAGGGAGAAGCCGCCAGAGTGCATTGGGTGCCCTTCGCTTGGGGGAATGGCGCTGACGCCCTGGGAGAGTGATGGCCCTCGGGCGACAGTCATCAGGAGGAGGGAAACAGGGACCCGCCCGTGACACGACGACGTTGCCGTTGCAATCGTGTTGCGTCAACCTGCGGCGCGGTCACCGCGGGATCTGGTGCTCGCGGGTGCGCTCGTCGTCGAGGGGATCGGCGGCGGGCGGGGCGGAGGCGGGCTTCTTGGCGAAGAGCCCGTCGATGGCGCGGAAGGGCCAGGAGAGCGCGTGGCCGACGGCGGCGATGCGGCGCGAGTGCGCGAGGTCGTCGAAGAACGAGTAGACGACCGGCGTCGCGATGAGGGTGAGCACCAGCGAGAGGGTCTGGCCGCCGATGATGACGGAGCTCATCGCGCGGTTGGTGCCGGCGCCCGCGCCGCTGGAGATGGCCAGCGGGATCATGCCGGCCACGAAGGCCACGGTGGTCATGAGGATGGGGCGGAGGCGGTCGCGGTTGGCGATCATGACGGCGTCGGCGCGGCCGAGCCCGTGGCGCCGCAGGTCGCGCATGTGGTCGACCTGGAGGATGGAGTTCTTCTTCACGATGCCGAACAGCACGAGGATGCCGAGGGTGGAGAAGATGTTCATCGACTGGCCGAGCACGACCAGGGAGAAGATGGCGAAGGGCACCGACAGGGGCAGCGCCATGAGGATGGTGACCGGGTGGATCCAGCTCTCGAACTGGGCCGCGAGCACCAGGTACATGAACACCAGCGACAGGATGAACGCGATGGCGAAGCTCTGGCCGGCGCGGCCGAGCTCCTTCGAGCGCCCCGCGAGCTCGGCGGTGAAGCCGGGCTCCATGTGCAGCTCATCGCGGGCGGCGTTGAAGGCCGCGATGACGCCCGCCTCGGAGGTGCCGGGCACGACGTTGCAGTAGATGGTCACCGCGCGCTGCCGCGCGAGGCGCTGGATCGAGGCCGGGCCGAGGGCGGTGCCGATCTCCACGACGTCCGCGAGCCGCACGCTGCGCCCGGGGGTCTGCGTGGGGATGGTCATCTGCTCGATGGCGGCGGTGGTGATCCGGGCGTCCTCGGCGGCGCGGATCCACACCTCGTACTGCTCGCCGCCCTCGTTGTAGTTCGACACCTGGAGGCCGCCGACCAACATCCGCAGGGTGTTGGCGATGTCGAGCGCGTTGACCCCGAGGTCGGCGGCGCGCGCGCGGTTGATGCGCACCCGCAGCTCGGGCTTGCCGGTGACGAGGGTCGAGTCGGCGTCGACCACGCCGGGGATGGCGCGCACCCGGCGCATCATCTGCTCGGAGTACTCCGCGAGGCGCTCGAGGTTGGGGCCCTTGAGCACGTACTGGATGGGCGCGCTGTCGGCCGCGCCGCCGCCGAACACGTTGACCTGCGACACCAGCACGCGCAGGTGCTCGGCCGCGAAGCGCGGGATGACGGTGTTGCGCACCTGGGCCATCATCGACTGCTGGTCGCGGGCCCGCTGCGTGGCGGGCACGAGGCGCACGAAGAGCGAGGCCTGGTTGCTGCCGCGGCCGCTCGGGTCGCCCGGGGGCGAGCCGACGGTGAGCACGGTGTTCTGCACGCCGGGCAGGGCGCGCACGTCGCGGGCGATGCGCTCGGAGATGAGCTGCGTCTGCTGGAGCGAGGTGCCCTCCGGCGCGCGGATGACCACGTCGAAGCGCGACTCGTCATCGACCGGGAGGAAGTTCTTCTGCACGGCCTTGGCGAGCGGCACCGTGGAGAGGAACACCACCCCCATGAGGACGCCCACCACCCAGCGGTTGCGCATCGCGAGGGAGAGCAGCCGCAGGTACGCCCGCTCGACGGCGCCGTACACCCCGCCGGTGCTGTGCGCCGCGGAGGCGTGCGAGAGCGGCAGCATCCGGGTGCCGGCGGCCCACTCGCGGTAGCCCTGGTTCTCCTCCGCCCGCGGCTCCGCCGCCGGGTCGGAGAACTCCGCGTCGAGCTCCTCCTCGACCTCCTTCTCGATCTCCTGCTCGCCGAGGCCCTGCTCGGGGTGCCTCTCGCCGGAGGCCTTGAGCCACCGCGCGGAGAGCATCGGCGTGAGGGTGAACGACACCAGCAGCGACACCGCGATGGCGAAGCTCATGGTGAAGCCGAAGGAGCGCATGAAGCGCCCCACGATGCCGCCCATGAAGGCCACCGGGAGGAACACCGCGATGAGCGACAGGGTGGTGGCCAGCACCGCGAGGCCGATCTCCCGGGTCGCCAGGATGGCCGCCCGGCGCGGGTTCATCCCCTTCTCGTCGATGAAGCGGAAGATGTTCTCCAGGACCACGATGGCGTCGTCGATGACGATGCCCACCGCGAGGGTGAGCGCGAGCAGGGTGATGACGTTGAGCGTCAGCCCCATGGCCTTGATGAGCCCGAAGGTCGACACGATGGACGTCGGGATCGCGAGCGCGGCGATGAGGGTCGACCGGCCGTTCCAGAGGAAGATGAGCACCACCAGGGAGGCCAGGATGCCGCCGATGACGAGGTGCTCCTCCACGGCGTGGATGGCGTTGCGGATGAACTCCCCTTCGTCGCGCACGACCTCCAGCCGGAAGCCCGGCGGAAGGCCCGGACGCAGCTCGTTGATGCGCTCCTGCAGCGCGTCGATGACCGCCAGGGTGTTGGTGCCCGACTGCTTGCGCACCGACAGGATCACCACCTCGCGGCCGTCGACGGTGGCGGTGGAGCTGGCCTGCGCCTCGCTGTCCTCCACCCGGCCGACGTCGCGCACCCGCACGCCGAGGGCGCCGCGCTGGGCCACCACCAGGTTGCCCATCTCCTCGGTGCTGGCCACCCGGCCCATCACCCGGAGCGACAGCGTCGTGGCGCCCTGGTCGACCGAGCCGCCGGGCACCTCGACGTTCTGCGAGGCGAGCGTGCGCTGCACGTCGATGGCGGTGAGCCCGTACGACTGCAGCCGCGCCGGGTCGAGCACCAGGTTGATCTGCCGCGAGCGCCCGCCGAGCACGGTCACCCCGCCGACGCCGCTGAGGGACTCGATGCGCCGGCGCAGCACGCGGTCGGCGTACTCCGTGAGCTCGCGCGAGCTGCGCGGGGCCGAGAGCGCCGCGAGCAGCACCGGGGCCGCGTCGGGGTCCGAGCGCTCGACCCGCGGCTGCTGGATGTCCCGCGGCAGCTGCGAGAGCGCGCGGTTGACCCGGTCGCGCACCTCCTGCGCGGCGACGGTGGTGTCCTTGTCGAGGTCGAACTGCGCCACGACGACGGACAGACCCTCGTAGGAGTTCGACCGGAGCGTGTCGATGCCGGAGATGGAGTTGATCGCCTCCTCCAGCTTGTCGGACACCTCCGTCTCGACCTGCTCGGGCGACGCCCCCGGGAGCACCGTGCTCACGATGACCACCGGGAAGTCGATGTTGGGAAACCGGTCGATCCCGAGGCCCTGGATGCTGGCGATGCCCACCACCACCAGCGCGAGGATGAGCACCCAGGTGAACACCGGGCGACGGACGGAAATAGCCGCTAGCCACTGCATCGAAGTACTCCGTCTCTGTCTACTGGTGGTCGGTCACGGCGACGCCGTCGCCGAGCCGCGGGAGGTTGTCCGTCGCCAGCCGCTCGCCCGGCGCGATGCCGCGCTCGATGAGCACGTCGTCGCCCTGGCGCTCGAGCACCGTCACCACCCGCGCCTGCGCGCGGCCGTTGACCACCACGAACACCCTGCTGGTGCCCGCCTCGGAGAGCACCGCCCGGGCGGGGATGGCCACCGCCGCGCGCTGCGTGCCGAGCGCGATGCGCGCCGTCGCGAAGAGCCCCGGGCGAAGCACCCGCTCGGCGTTGGGGATCACCGCCTCGGCCACGAGCGCGCGGGTGTCGGTGCGCACCGCCGCGGAGATATAACGGAGCGTGCCGCGGAACACCCGGTCGGGCCAGGCGTCGACCCGCACCTCGACGGCCTGGTCGGGCCGCACCTGGGCGAAGCGCTCCTGCGGGATCTGGATCTCCATGCGCAGCGGGTCGATCTTCACCAGGGTCACCACCGCGCGCTGCGCCGTGACGTACTCGCCCACGTTCGCCGTGCGCTCGGCGACCTCGCCCGAGAAGGGCGCGCGCACCACCGAGTCGGCCACCGAGCGCTGCGCCGTCGCGAGCACCTCGCGGGCCTGCTGGTAGGCGAAGTACGACGCCCGGGTGCCGTTGACCGCCGACCGGTGCTGCTCGCGCGCCGCCGTCGCCTGGAGCAGCGCCCGCTGGTACTCCGCATCGGACATGCTGCCGCTGGTGTGCAGCTGCTCGGCGCGGCGCAGGCCGTCGTTGGCGATGTCGCGCTGCGCGGCGGCGGCGCGCACCTCCGCGGCGGCCTCCGGGTCGAAGCGCCCGCTGGTGCCGTCGAGGCCGAGCCGCGCGCGGGCCTGGCCCACCGCCGCGGTCGCCGTCGCCGCGTTGGCGCGGTAGTCGGTGTCGCGCAGGCGCAGCATGGCGTCGCCCTCGCGCACCTGCGAGCCCCGCTCGACGAGCACCGCGGTCACGCGGCCGGGCACCAGCGCCGTCACCTGCGACTGCTGGTCGGGCACCAGGGTGCCGGTGGCGGAGAGCACGTCGGGCACCTGCCGGGCCTGCGCCGTGGCGAGGGTGACCCGCACCGGCGCGGCGCTCTCGGCCGTGAGCGCGACCGGCGCCCCGCCGCCGGGGCCCTCCCCCGCGGGCTTCTTGCACGCGGCGAGCGGCAGCGCGGCGAGCGCGAGGATCGTCACGAGGGTCGAGGCCATCTTGGAGTCTCTGTGCATGTTCCCGGTCCGTAGGTTCGAGAGTGTTGGGCGGATCGCGCGACGGTCGACCGCAGGCCATGAGATGCACCGAACTCGATCGGAGATCAATCGGGTCACGAAGTATTTTCACGGGGCGCGGATGCCGCACTGCGTTGTTGCACAATATGTCTTTTTCATAAGTGTATTTTGGGTAGTTGACCATGGGGGTTGCATCGGCCAGAAGGTTCGATGCATCGTAGCCCGATGGAATGGCTGGGCGGCCCCCGGGCGGCCCACGACAGACCGCCACAGGAGGCCGTAGAGCACCCCGATGATCGAGCGAAGGTTGGACCACCTCAGCGCCTTGATGGACCAGATGGCGCTGGTGATGCCCCGGCTCATGCGGTCGGGCTGCGACGACACCGACATCACGCCGCACCAGGGCATCCTGCTGCGAGCGCTGGAGGAGCGCGGGCCCATCAGCCTCACGGAGCTTCGGCAGTCCTTCCCGGGGGCGCAAAGCACGCTCAGTGAAATCGTGGGGCGCCTTGCCCGGCTCGGCTTCGTGCACAAAAAACCGCTGCCGTCGGACCGGCGCACGGTGATGGTGGCGATCACCGCCCGGGGGCGAGCGATGGTGGCGCAGCAGCGCCAGGTCATGCGAGAGCGGCACAAGAACGTGCTCGAGAAGCTCTCGCCGGAAGACCAGGACCGGATCGTACAGGCCTTCGAGACCGTCGCGGAGCTCTTCGGGCGCGCGGCGGCGACGGTGCAGAACGCGGAGAAGGAAGAATGAGATCAACGGCTCGGTGGTGCGCGGCGGCGGCGGTTCTCGCCGCGGGCGGCGCGTGGGGACAGACGCCTCCAACGGTGGAGGCTCCGGGGGCGGAGGCGCGGGCGCCGGTGGGCCTGCCGGCGGCGCTCACCCCGCAGCCGGGCGGGCTGACCGCCGATCGGGTGGCGGCGCGGGCGGTGCGCACCAGCCTCGCGGTGCGTGCGGCGCAGGCCAACATCGAGGCCGCGAGCGCGAGCCGCACCGAGGCGGGCGTCGCGATGATCCCGCAGGTCACGCTCTCGGCGCGGTACACGCGGCTCTCGCCCATCACCCAGCCCTCGCTCAATTTTGGCAGCGCGGCGGGGGCGCCGCCGCCCGTCTGCGTCGACTCCAACGGCGGCATCGTGCTGGGCGGCCGCACCGCGGGCGGCGCGCTCTCGTGCCCCAGCGGCGCGGGCCCCATCCCGAGCGCCGCGCCCACGACGCCGAGCGCGGGCTTCTCCTTCCCGGTCATCCTCGACAACATCGTGTTCAACGGCACCGTCACCGTGCCGCTGACGGACATCCCCTTCCGGCTGGCGAGGGTGTACGAAGCCGCGGGGCTCACGGTGGAGGCCCGGCGCCTCGACGAGGTGTCGTCCCGCTCGCAGGCGGCAGCCGACGCGCGCATCGCGTTCTATGAGTTCATGCGCGCGCAGGGCCAGGCCGCGGTGGCGCAACAGGCGCTCGAGACCGCGCAGCAGCACCAGCGAGACCTCGCGCGCTTCGTCGAGGCCGGCACCGTGGCGCGGGTTGAGCTCCTGCGTGTCGAGGCGCAGGTCGCCGAGAGCGAGCGCATCGTGCTGTCGGCGCGCGAGGGCCAGAGCCTCGCCGAGGCGCAGTTGCGCCAGCGCATGCACGTCACCGAGGGGGAGGCCCTCACCCTGGGCGAGGCCCTCGACGGCGA
Organism: uncultured delta proteobacterium; assembly: GCA_903860995.1. GTDB lineage: Bacteria > Myxococcota_A > Polyangia > Polyangiales > SCUS01. The sequence continues at coordinate 6,709 of CAIOSS010001196.1, forward strand.
GGTGCCGATGCCCGGCAGCGTCCACCAGCTCATCGACCGCGCGCTGCAGGCGCGGCCCGAGCTCCAGAGCCTCGACCGGCAGTCGCACGCCCTGTCGGCCAACCTCGCGGCCACGCGGGCGGGGATGTTCCCGAGCGTGTCGGGGCAGTTCAGCCTCGACATCGCCAACCCCAACCAGCGCTTCGTGCCCAACACGCAGGAGTTCAACACCACCTGGTCGGCCACCCTCCAGGCCCAGTGGTCGCCCACCGGGGCCTTCTCCGCCAGCGCGGCCGCCGGCCGGCTGAGCGCCCAGCGCGCCGGCCTCATCGCGCAGCTCGCGCAGGTCCGCGAGGGCACCGAGATCGAGGTGCGCAGCGTGTGGATCGGCGCGCAGACCGCCCGCGCGGCCATCGAGTCCGCGCGCCGGCAGCTCGTGTCCGCGGAGGAGAGCTACCGGGTGCGCCGCGAGCGCTTCCAGGCCGGCAGCGCGGTGTCCAGCGACCTCACCGACGCCGAGCTCGACCTGCTGCGCGCCCGCCTCGCGCTGGTCAACGCCAACGTCGACCTCCGCGAGTCCCTCGCCCGCCTCCGCCGCGCCGTCGGCGAGCGCGAGCCCGACTGATCGAGCCGCCCCGCCTCCCCCCTCCGCGCTCGCCGCAGAACCCTCCGCCCCGGCATTTCGTCCACTCGCCATCGGAGGGCCCCCGTGCAAGGTTGTGCCCGCCCGCGGCGCCGGACATCCTCGGCCGCGGCGTTCAACCGCGAGTTACCGGAGGCGATCTACGCATGTGCGGCATCATTGGCTACGTCGGGACCGAAGAGTGTGCACCCATCCTCCTGGAGGGCCTGCGGCGGCTGGAGTACCGCGGGTATGACAGCGCCGGCGTCGCGGTGCACGACGGCCGCGAGCTCAACGTGCGGCGCGCCGCGGGCAAGCTCACCGCCCTCGGCGACGTGCTCGCGCGCGACCCGGTGCACGGCACCACGGGCATCGGGCACACGCGCTGGGCGACGCACGGCAAGCCGGCGGAGCGCAACGCGCACCCGCACGTCTCCGGCGACATCGCCGTGGTGCACAACGGCATCATCGAGAACCACGTGGAGCTCAAGCGCTCGCTCAAGGCGCAGGGCCGGGAGTTTCACTCGGACACGGACACGGAGATCGTGGCGCACCTCGTCGACCTCGCCACGCAGCGGGGCCTCGACCTCTTCGAGGCGGTGCGCGAGACGCTCAAGGTCATCCGCGGCGCCTACGCCATCGCCGTGCTCTCCCGCGTCGACTCGACGCGCATCGTGCTGGCCAAGAACGCCTCGCCCCTGGTGCTCGGCGTCGGCGACGGGGTGATGCTCGCCGCGAGCGACGTGCCCGCGCTGCTCGCCCACTCGCGCGACGTGATCTTCCTCGAGGACGGCGAGATGGCCGAGATCACCCGCAAGGGCGCGCGCATCGAGACCGTCGCAGGCGTCGCGGTCGAGCGGGCCGCGGTGCGCATCACCTGGTCGCTGATGCAGGCCGAGCGGGGCGGGTACAAGCACTTCATGCTCAAGGAGGTGCACGAGCAGCCCCGCGCCCTCGAGGACACCCTCCGCGGCCGCGTCTTGCTGGAAGACGGCCTGCTCGAGCCCGGGGAGATGGGTATTGGTGTCGACGACGCGAAGGCCATCAAGCGGGTGGTCTTCCTGGCCTGCGGCACGAGCTACCACGCGGCGCTGCACGGGCGCTACCTGCTCGAAGGGCTCGCGCGGGTGCCCGCGGTCGCCGAGCTCGCGAGCGAGTTTCGCTACCGCGACCCGGTGGTGGGCGAAGGCGACCTGGTCATCGCCGTGTCGCAGTCGGGCGAGACCGCCGACACCCTGGCCGCCGCCAAGGAGGCCAAGGAGCGCGGCGCGCGCATCCTCGCGGTGGTCAACGTGCAGGGCAGCGCCATCGCGCGCATGGCCCACGGCACGCTCTACACCCACGCGGGCCCGGAGATCGGCGTGGCGAGCACCAAGTGCTTCACCGCGCAGCTCGCGGCGCTGACGATGCTGGCCATCCACCTCGGGCGCTCGCGCGGCACGCTCGGCGCCGACAAGGCCCGCGCGCTGCTCGCGGAGTTCGTGCAGATCCCGCACAAGATGCGCACGGCGCTGGAGGGCGCGAAGCACGTCGAGTCGGTGGCGCGGGCCATCCTGCACACGCGCGACGCGCTCTTCCTCGGGCGGGGGCTCTCGAGCGCCATCGCGCTGGAGGGCGCGCTCAAGCTGAAGGAGATCTCGTACGTCCACGCCGAGGGATACGCGGGCGGCGAGATGAAGCACGGCCCGCTCGCGCTGGTCGACCGCGACATGCCGGTGGTGTGCCTGCTGCCGAGCGACAGCACCCTGGAGAAGATGCTCTCCAACGTGCAGGAGGTGCGCGCCCGCGACGGCAACGTCATCGCCATCGTCGACGACGAGAGCGTGGCGAAGGACCTTGCGACCTACACCATCAAGGTGCCCGCGA
>CAIOSS010001197.1 GCA_903860995.1 uncultured delta proteobacterium
AGCGGCGCGCCGCCGCCGAGCGCTGGGGGCGCCTGCGCGGGGCCTCCTCCGCGGTGGTCGCGCGGGTGCTCGCGCTGGCCGACGGCGCCGCCCGCAACGGCCGCCCGCTGCCCCCACCGGAGACCTGGCAGCGCATCGCCTGGAGCCTCGGCGGCGCCCACATCGGGACCTTCCACGGCTTCGCGGCGGGCGTGCTGCTGCGGGCGGCGGCCGACCTCGGGCTCGACCCGGCCTTCGCCGTGCTGGAGCAGGAGGAGTCCGACCAGCTGCTGCGCTCGTCGGCGCTCCAGGCGCTGTCGACCTTCGCGCAGCGCGACGTGACGGCGGTGGTCGAGCTCATGGCCACCGCCGGGGGCCTCGGCGAGACCGCCGAGCGGGGCCTCGTGACCCTCATCGCGAGCCTCGCGCGGCGCTTCGACGAGGACGGCGTGTCGCCCGCGCTCTCGGGCGTCACGAGCGCGTCGGAGCCCACCGAGGCGCGGCCCGCCATCGTGAGCGACGCCCTGCGGGACTTCGCCGAGGCCTGCGCGACGGTGCCCGCGCTGCACGAAGACGGCAGCGACCAGCGGGTGTTCGCGCTGGCCGAGGCGGTGGCGGCCCTCGGCCCGATGAGCACCCCGAAGGCCGCGCTGGAGCGCATGCGGATGCTCCGGGGCCTCGGCGCGCTGCCGTCGCGGGCGCGCACCCGGCGCATCGAGGCGGCGGCCGAGCGGGGGCGCTCGCAGTGGGCGGCGCTGGCCCAGGACGCGACGGCGATGGTGTCGCTGCACCTCGGCGAGGTGATGCGCGCGGTGGTGACGGCGGCGCACGCGGGCTACACGCGGGCCAAGGCGAAGCGCGCGGCGCTCGACTACGGCGACCTGATGCGGCGGCTGAGGGACGCCCTGCGCGAACAGACCTCGTTCCGGCGGGAGTGGAAGCAGCGCTACGACGCGGTGCTGGTGGACGAGTTCCAGGACACCAACCGGGTGCAGCGCGACCTGCTGTATCTCCTGAGGGAGCGGCGGGACGTCGAGCACCCGCTCGCCCCCGGTCAGTCGCTCACGGCCACGGAGCTGGAGCCCACCGGGCTGCTGGTGGTGGGCGACGCCAAGCAGTCCATCTACGCCTTCCGCGGGGCGGACGTGGCGGTGTTCCTGGAGACCGAGCGCGAGGTGCTGGCGGCGGGCGGCGAGCGCCTTGACCTCACCGAGAGCCACCGGGCGCTGGGCTCCATGCTCGACGCGATCAACCCGGTGACCGCCGCGCTCCTGGGCGGTTCGGGCGGTCGCCTGGAGGGGCTCTACGACCCGGCCCGCGACGCGCTGCGGGCGCGACCCGAGCACGGCGTGAGCGAGGGAGAGAGCGGGCCGCGGGTCGAGCTCCTCCTCGTCGCCGACGGGCGCGCGGAGGACCAGCGCCGCGCCGAGGCCGAGGCCATCGCCCGTCGCATCGCGGCGCTCTCTCGCACCGCCGACCACCCGCCCGGCTGGCGCGCGCCGCGCATGGACGACGTGGCGATCTTGGTGCCGACCTGGTCGCACCTCGAGCCCATCAAGCGGGCCCTCCAGGCGCGGGGCATTCCCTACGCGCTGCGCGGCGGACCGGGCTTCTGGGATCGCCGCGAGGTCGACGACCTGCTCACCCTGCTGCGCTTCGTGGCCGACCCGAGCGACCGCCTCGCGCTGGCCTCGCTGCTGCGCGGCCCGCTGGTGGGGCTCTCCGACGCGGGCCTGGCCAACCTGTTTTCGAGGGCCTCCGGGCTGGAGGAGATCCTCGACCCGTCGCCCTCGCTGCGCGCGGCGCTGGCGCCCGAGGACCTCACCCGGCTCGATGAAGCCCGCACCTCGCTGCGGCGGATGGTGCGCTTCGGTCCGACGCTCGGTCCTGCGGGGCTGCTGCGGCAGGCGCTCGCCGAGCGGCACTTCGCGGCGGTGATGGCGCAGATGTCCTTCGGGGCGCAGCGGGTGGCCAACGTCGACAAGCTCCTCGGGCTGGCGGCGTCGGCGGAGCAGCGCGGGGGCGAGGGGTCCGACCTGCCGGGCTTCGTGCGCTGGGTCGACCGGATGCGCGCGGCGTCGCAGCGCGAGAGCGAGGCCGACGTCGAGGAGGTGTCCGGGTCGGTGCAGGTGCTGTCCATCCACGCCGCGAAGGGCCTGGAGTGGCCGGTGGTCTTCGTGGCGCAGACGGCGCGCCGACCGCCCGCGCGCACCGAGCGGGTGCTGCTCGACGCCGGGCGGCGCTTCGTGGTGATGCCCGGGGGCGAGGAGTCGTCGGAGCGCTTCAAGGCGCTGCGAAAAGAGGCCCACGCGACCGAGGAGGACGACGCCCGGCGCATGCTCTACGTGGCGCTGACGAGGGCGCGCGACCTGCTGGTGGTGAGCGGCCCGCTGGAGGGCGGAGAGGGCGACTGGGGTCGGCTGCGCGAGGCGCTGAAGGGTGAGGCGCCCTTCCGGGTGAGGGTGTGGGGCCCCGGGGAGGACGGCGACGCGGTGGCGGTGCGCGCGCGCAAGGAGCCCGAGGACGACGACGCGCGCGGCGGCGCGGTGGAGCCGACGGCCCCGAGGAGCGAGCGCCGACGGCTGGCCCTGGTGGGCGGCGCGATGCAGGACCTCGCGTGGTGCGCGCGGCGCTTTCACGCGCGGCACGAGCTGGGGCTGCGCGAGCACGGCGCGGCGCATGGGCTGTCCGAGGAGGCGGGCGCGCTGGCGAAGCGGGTGCTGCTGACGCTGCCGTGGGCGCGGGTGCTGCGCGACCCGGAGGCGGCGCTGCGGCGGGTGTGCGCGGCGGCGGGGCTGCACGCGTCGGGCGTCGGGGCCGCCGGGGCGCTGACGATGCTGAAGCGCTTTGCAAAGACGGCGCTGGCGCGCGCCGTGGCGGCGGACGAGTCGCTGGTGGTGGGGAAGATGGTCCCGTGGGGCTTACGGGTGATGGACGGGGAGACGGCGCTCAGCGTGACGGGCGAGCTCGACCTGGTGCTGCGCGGCGAGGCCATGGGGCGCCCGGAGGTGCTGGTGGCGCGCGTCGCGACGGGGGTCGACCTCGACGAGGGCGACCTGCCGGGGGGCGTCGGCCCGCTCGACGCGGCGCTGGAGCTGGCGCTGGGGGGGAGGGCGCTGGGGCAGCGGATGCGCGAGGGCGCCGGGGCGGGGGCGGGCACAGAGGCGAGCGCGGTGCGGGGCGCGGTGGTGGTGCTGAGCGAGGAGGGCGACGGGGGCGCCGTGCTGCTGCCGCGATGGGACGACGCGGTGATCGAGGCGCGCGCGTTGGAGCTGGCGCGGGGGCTGGTGGTGTCGCGCGCGAGCGGGCGCTGGGAGGGCAGACCGCGGCATGTGTGCGAGGGGCTGCGCTGCGGGTTCATCGGGCGCTGCCACGGGTGAGGGCAGGGCGATGCGGGTGGGTGGGGGTGGCGAGGGTGACCTCGCGTGAGAGGATCGCGGGGCGCACTAGGTCGGGGAGGTGAAGCGTGTCACCGGGGAAAGCCGAGAGGAGAAGCAGGGGGCCCAGTGTCGGCCAGGTCCTCTGCCGTCAATCCCAGCGCACCCGCGTGGGCCGGAGCACGGGCTCTTGGGAACGCGGTTGCCCTGCTTCGCCGTTGGCGTTGGAACCCCAGCAGTAGACGGCCCCGTCCTGCGTACGCACGCAGGCATGTTGGCCCCCGCACCGGAGCTGGGTCGCGACCGCTGGAATGGGGACGTCGGTGGGCGGCTCCTCGTCGCTCCGCACTCCGGCACCGGTCTCTCCCTGACTGTTGGCGCCTGCACAGCGTACACGACCTCCGGGGAAGAGGCCGCACACGAAGGCGTTGCCGATGCACTCATCGGTCGACCCGCGCATCCAGGGCACGACCACAGCCCCATTGGCGGGTTGGTTGCGCGCGCTCGGTCGAATCTCCCCCTCCGGCGAGACCCAGTCGCCCCAGCAAGCGAGGTCATTCGAAGAGAGCCGTGCACATCCTCCGAAGTGGAGATGAAACCGAACTGCTCCTGCCACGTTGCGCACGACCGCCGTGCGGGTCGCGGCGGACCGCACTCCGTCACCGAGATCGAAGTTCTGTGACGTGCCGCGGAGGAGGATGGTGCCATCCTGGCGAATCACGCCGAACATCCGGCCGCCGCGGTTCTGCTCCGGCCCCCGCAGCGCGGGCTCGAACATCGGTAGCCGGACGAATTGAGGCACGCTCTCGACCTGAGCGCCGAGCCCCATCCCATCCTGATAGTTTGCCCCGCGGCACCAGAAACTGGAATCTTCTAGCGCCACGCAGAGACTTGGCGCGGCCCCTAGGATCATCGATCGAATCGGCCTTGGAAGGCCGGGCACTTCGACGGCAAACCTGAACAGCGTGTCGACGCCGACGCGGTCAGCGCGGAACGCGGCGTTGGCGTTCGACCCCCAGCAGACCGGCGGACGAAGGCTCGCCCCTGGATCGTACAAGCAACTGAAATGGCCCCCCAGGGCGAGCCGCCGTCCGCCATCTATGATGGGCGTCGTACGCGGACCATTGCGGAAGTCGTTGTCGGCGGTCGCGCCGAACGGCGAGCGGTCGCCTCCCCACCCGATATACGTACCGTCGCGGAGACGCGCCATGTTCGTAAACGCCAAAGTCAACGAGAGTTCAACGGCCTCCCGACAGCGCGCTCCTTCGCAGGGCCCGGCATCGACCGCGACGTCTTCGGCCAAGACCCCGCGGTCGACCACCTCCTCTCGGTCGTCGAGTTTGCCTCGGTCGCCCGAAGCGCCGTCCGATGCATCGAACATCACCTGCCCAGCGTCGCTCGAAAGCGGCGCCGGGGTAGTCGTGGACGCGCATGCGAGGGCGCCAAGCGAGATGTTGACGACTAGAACCCGCGGACCAGAGAGGAGTGTCACATGTCCTCTACAGTGTGATGATGGCCGATTGCGGGAAATAGTGGGCGGTGCTCGTGTTGTCCCCCAACTGGCCGTACGCGTTGCCGCCCCAGCACATTACGGTGCCGTCCGAGCGCATGGCGCAAGTGGACTCGCAGTCCGAGACGATGCGAACGACGCTGGGAAGGCGGGTCGATGAATTTCCCGTCGTGTCGCGAACGTCAGTGGGAATGTTGACCGTGGTGGCGGTACCTGCATTGCCGACCGTACCCGTCGCGTTTGCGCCCCAGCATTGCGCAGTACCATCAGCGCGCAGCGCGCAGACGGTGCGGAAGGCGCCAGATACCGCAACTGCATCTGTGATGCCCTGCGCCTGTTGAGCCTGATAAGTCTGTAGAGGAGAGGCGCTGTTGTAGCCGAACTCCCGATATGCATTTCCACCCCAACACCACACCTGCCCGTTGGTGAATACGCTGCAGGAGTGGTTCTCACCCGCGCTGATACTGATCGCCGTCGTAATCGTCTGCGTCGAGGGGGTCACATAGTAGACCGTGTCCGTCGTCGGTGCGAGCACGGGCGTTCCCATTCCCCCGCCGCTCGATTGCATATCGCTGTCATTACCCCAGCAGCGGACCCGTCCAGTCGCGAGGCGAGCGCAGGTGTGATTCTGTCCCGCAGAGATCTCAACGACGCCCGTCAGCGGCGAATAGCTGCTGCCGTTGTAATTCAGTACGGTCTGCGGGGTGCCGAAATTGCCCGTGTTGGAACTGTTGGTTCCGAGTTGTCCCATCGAATTGCCGCCCCAGCACTGGACCTGACCGTTCGCCAGGAGTGCACATGCGTGAGCTACACCTACAGTCAGTGCCGTGACGTTTGCAAGGTCAGCACGGTCTTCCGGCTCATCGAAAGGACCTAGCCCATTGTCAATGACCAGTCGATTGGCGTTGCTACCCCAACACTTCACGGTGCCACCGCGTTGCAGCGAGCAGGTCGTATCGCCCCCCGCAGCGATCGCCGTGGTCGAAGCATCCAGCCCGGAGACGAATACGGGCGTATCTCGATTGGTGCTTGAGTTGTCCCCGAGTTGTCCGCTGTTGTTGTGGCCCCAGCACTGCACCCCCTGCACGTGGTTGAAAGAGAGATCCTGTCCGTCGGCCAGCGCGCAGAAGTGGCACGAGCCACCCTCGATCTCCGCGCCCGCGTGGTGGAAGCGTCCCCGCGACTGATAGTACTGAAATGGTGGCGTACCCACGAGGTAGTACGAGTCCGGGAGGTAGCTGACCACCGGGTTGGATTGGCTGCTCGTCGACCCGTTGCCCATGCGACCACTGGCCCCGTTGCCAACGCACGACATGCCGTGCGCATTGGTAAGGCAGGTGAACTGATAGCCTCCCATCACCGCGAGGCCATAGACGTAATCGGTACTGCCAGAGATCTTGACCGTTACCGCACCATGGTCCGCCGTCGGCGTGGTAGAGCTCCTTCCAAGTTCACCGCTGGAGTTGGCGCCCCAGCAGTAGGTCTTGCCCGATACGGTGTACGCGCAGGCGTGGAGTACGCCGCAGCCCACCTGGGTCACCAGTTCTGTCGATGGGATTCCAGTGACGAGCGCGGGCGCGGTGACCACTGAGACAACGTTGGGGTCTGCGCCAGAGCGTCCCGATCCGTTGGCGCCGACGCAGGCCACGGTTCCATCGACGAGACGGGCACAGGTGTTATCCGATCCCGCCGAGAGCTGCGTCGGCGTCGCCTGCCAGCCCGTCACCGCCGTCGCCCTCTCGGCGGTGGCGATGAAGGAACTCACGACGATCTGGCCCCAGCAGTAGACTTCACCACTGGCCGTCAACGCGCATGTGTGGTTGTCACCAGCGGTGATCTGAACCACATTGCCGAGCGTTCCTCCCCCCGACGCCAATGCGACGGTGACCGGCGTGGCGCTGGTCGTGCCCGAGGCGCTGTCGCCGAGCTGACCCTGCGCGTCGCTGCCCCAGCACTGGACGGTACCGCCGACCAGCAGCGCGCACGAGTGCGAGAATCCGGCCGCGACGTCGAGGGCGCTGGCGCTCAGCGAGATCGGATTAGGCGTCGCGTCATGTGTGGGCGAGTTCGCAGTCAGGCCGATCTGCGCCCCGTCATTGAGGCCCCAGCAGAACACATCGCCGTCGTCGCGCAGCGCGCACGCGTGATTGGCACCCGTGGATACCGTCGTGGCCGCCGTTCCAGCGTTGCCTGCGAAGCCCGTCACCTCGATCGCGCTGGTCAGCGCCGTGACGTTGGCTGTCGCCGCGGTGCCGAGCCTACCGTTCGCGAAGCTCCCCCAACAGAACACCGCCCCGTCGCTGCGGACGACACAGCCGAAGTCATCGCCGAGATCCGCCGCGACGAACTGACCCGCTCGCCGCATCGACGCGGCAGCTACTGCCCGGTCGGTGACGTCCCCCCCCCCCCCGCAGCCCACGCCCAACACGAGGCCACCTGCCAGGAGCC
>CAIOSS010001198.1 GCA_903860995.1 uncultured delta proteobacterium
CGCAGCCGCCCACGGCGCCCAACCTCGCGACCGGCGCCGCGGTCGAGGACGACGACACCGGCGACAGCGCGCTGCCCGACCCAGCGACCTCGGCGGTGCTGGCTGACCATCGGGCCATCACGGTGGTGTCGCTGCTGCCGCCGACGGAGGTGCTCGCGCGGGGGCAGGGCGTGAGCGTCACCGCGGGCGAGCTCTACGCCGCCCTGGCCGACGCCCCGCCGTCGCTGCTGCGCCGCTACGCGCAGGACCCGGCCGCGCTGCGGGCGCTGCTCGACCGGATGGTGGCCGACCGGCTGCTGGCCGCCGAGGCGCGCCGGGTGGGGCTCGACCGCGACGCCGTGGTGGTGGCCGCCGTCGAGCGGGCGCTGGTGTCGCGGCTGCGGGCGACGGTGCTCAACCCGCGGGCGGGCGGCACCGAGGTGGTCACCGACGAGGACGTACGGCGGTGGTACGACGCGCACCCCGACCGCTTCCACATCCCCGAGCGGCGGCGGGCGCGGGCGATCTTCCTCACCGACCGGGCGGAGGCGACGCGGGTGCTGCGGCTCGCCCTGCTGCGCCGGGGGCGGCGGTACCTCAACGATTTCCGTCGCCTCGCGGGCGAGCACAACGCGGCGCCGGACCTGCGCGCGACCCGCGGAGAGCTGCACGAGGTGACGCGCGCGCAGTGGCCCTACGCGGTGCCGCTCGACCCGGCGGCGAGCGACGCCGTCTTCGCCGTGCTGCGGGAGGGCGACGTGGTGCCCCGGGTGGTCGAGGGGGCGTGGCAGGGGACGCCGGGCTTCTTCGTGCTGCGGTACGTGGCGCGGCGGGCGCCCATCGAGCGCTCCCTCGACGACTCGCGGGAGTGGGTGAGGCACCGCATCGCCCTCGAGCGCCGCGTGGCGGCCGAGCAGGCGGAGATTGAACGGCTTGCCGCGGAGGCGCACCTCACGCGACTGCCGGTCGATCGCGCGGTGCGCCTCGATCCGGGGCCGGGCGGCTGAGCCGCGCGGGCCGCGGATTGACACCCCGCCGGTCGGAAGGTAATCGCGACGCATCGGCGTCCCTTCATCGGTCGCTCATTCGTTCATTCCCTCATTCCAGGAACGGTCCATGGCACGTACCCAGTTCACCTCCGAGTCGGTCAGCGAAGGTCACCCGGACAAGGTCTGCGATCAGGTCTCCGACGCGATCCTCGACGCGATCATCACGGAAGACCCGAAGGCCCGCGTGGCCTGCGAGACGATGGTCAAGACCGGCTTCGTGGTCATCGCCGGGGAGATCACCACCACGGCGCGCATCGAGTTTCCTGACGTCATCCGCGCGACCGTCAAGGACATCGGGTACACCAGCTCCGACATGGGCTTCGACGGCGCGACCTGCGCCATCTTCACGGCCGTCGAGCGCCAGAGCCCGGACATCGCCCAGGGGGTCAACGAGGGCGAGGGCGAGTACGCCGAGCAGGGCGCCGGCGACCAGGGGATGATGTTCGGCTTCGCGGTCGACGAGACCCCGGAGCTCATGCCCGCCCCCATCCACTACTCCCACGTGCTCACCCGCAAGCTCGCCGAGGCCCGCAAGGCCGGCGTCGTGGACTGGCTGCGCCCCGACTCCAAGAGCCAGGTGACCGTCGACTACGAAGACAACCGGGTGCTCCGCATCAACACCGTGGTGGTCTCCACCCAGCACGCGCCCTCGGTCTCGCAGTCGACCCTCAAGGACTTCGTCCGCGAGGAGATCATCAAGAAGAACCTCCCGGCCAACCTCCTGGACAAGGACACCCGGTACTTCATCAACCCGACCGGGCGCTTCGTCATCGGCGGCCCGATGGGCGACTCGGGCCTCACGGGTCGCAAGATCATCGTCGACACCTACGGCGGCATGGGCCGCCACGGCGGCGGGGCCTTCTCGGGCAAGGACCCGTCGAAGGTCGACCGCAGCGCCGCCTACTACGCCCGCTACATCGCCAAGAACATCGTCGCCTCGGGCCTCGCCCGTCGCTGCGAGGTGCAGATCGCCTACGCCATCGGCGTGGCCCAGCCCGTCGGCGTGTACGTGCAGACCTTCGGCACCAGCAGCGTGCCCGAAGAGCGCCTCTCGGCCTACGTGCACGAGCACTTCGACATGCGCCCCAAGGCCATCATCGACCAGCTCCAGCTGCTGCGCCCCATCTACCGCCCCACCGCGGCCTACGGTCACTTCGGCCGCACCGGCGACAGCTTCACCTGGGAGCGCACCGACCGCGCGGACGAGCTCCGCAAGGCCCTCGGCTGAGCCCAGCCCCCTCCTCCCTCCTTCGCTCTCCCCGCGGTGGCGGACTTCGGTCGCCGCGGGTTAGGGTTCCCTCCAAGTGAGCGCCGACGACGACCACACCCCGACGGACGCGTCGCTCCAGCGACCGCGCGCCATCCCGTTCACCGCGGCGGCCACCATGGCTTTCGCGTTCTTCGGCGTGCAGCGCGCCGAGGCCCAGCTCACCCTGGCGCGGGTCGCCCGGCTGCCTCCCCCGCGCGACCTCCCCAGCGCGGTCGTCCACGCCACCTGGCGCACCGCGCAGGACCACCGTCGCCTCACCTCCGCCGTCGACGTGAGCACCCTCCTGGTGTCCGTGCTGCTCTTCATCGCCGGCAGCCGGGTGCTCTTCCGCCCGCGCGGCGGCGGCTGGCTCTGGCGCCAGGCCCTGCTCGGGAGCGCCGTCGTGGGCGCGGCCACCGTCGCGGTCGACCACGTGCTGCGCGCCGGTCGCATCGCCGCGCTGCGATCGCTGCTCACCAACCCCGCCACGCGCATCCCGCTGCCCACCGGCCTCCACGCCGACGAGGTCGGGCGCATGACCTTCGGCATCAGCCTCGGGGCGTCGTGGGTGACCCTCGCCCTCCTCTGCGCCGCGCTCTTCTACGCGTCCCGCGAGCGGGTGCGGGCCTACCTCGACGCCTGAACCCGACCGTTTACCTGGCCAGGTAAGGGTAAGGCGTCACGCCGCGCGGGAGCGCTTCGGGCCGGTGACCTTCACCGGAAAGAGCCCGCGCAGGTCGTCGACGCTGGTGGGCGCGGGGATGATCCACTGGGCCACGTTGCCGTGGGTCGTGCACAGCCACACCCGGCTGCGCCACCGGACCATCGGGCCCTCGTGGGTCTTGCACACCGCGCACACCGTCTTCACCTGTCGGGCTGCCATCAGGGGAGGACACCACCACGGGCGCCTCCGACCCTTCAAGGGCTTGACACCTACTTCGCCGAAGATCGTTCCAACCCCGCGATATCGCGTCCGTCGATTTGCCATCTCGGCCCTTGAAGCGAAGCCCCCCGATGTGTCTCCGCGGCCATCCCCGTGCGCGCCCCGCGCGCCGCGCGCACCGACCGATTGACGCGGTCGCGCGCTTCAAACTACGGTCCGCGCCGCCATGCGCCGAGTCCTCCGTCCGGGCCTATTCGCTGTCGTCGCCGCCACCCTGAGCCTCGCCGCGCCCGCCGCCGCGCAGGACGGTCTCAACGAGTCCAACGGCGGGGGCTTCGACCTCCGTTTGTTCCGCCCCGCGGTCGACTCCAAGGGCCTCATCACCCTCAACGGCACCGACATCCTCGGCGCCGGGGGCTTCTCCTTCGGGCTCACCCTCGACGTCGGCACGGCGCTCGGCCGCATCGGCGCGGGCAACTCCGGCCTCGTCAGCCAGATGATCACCGGCAACTTCTCCGCCAACCTGGGCATCGCCAACCTGCTCGTGGTGGGCGTGCAGCTCCCGGTGCACTTCGTCGGAGGCCCGGGCAACGCCGACAACATGGGCGGCATGGTGGGCAGCAACGGCATCCTGCGCAGCGAGTACAACCCCACCGCGGCCAACCTCGACTTCCAGGGCCTCGGCGACATCGTGCTGCACGCCAAGCTCCGCTGGCTGCGCGCGGAGTACTGGCCCGTCGGGCTCGCGGTGGTCCTCCAGGCGGGCATCCCCGTGATGGGCGGATCGCGGCGCTTCGCGGGCGAGCCCGCGCCGTGGGTGTGGCCCTCGGTCGCCGTCGAGCGCCGCTTCGGGCGCCGCTTCCGGCTCGCGGCCAACCTCGGCCTGCGCATCCCCTTCGGCACCGGCTCGACCCTCACCCCCGCGGCCTCGGTGGGCTCGCAGCCCGGCGACGCCGTCACCTACGGGATGTCCCTCACGGCGGGCGTCGGGTTCTCGTTCCGCGCGAGCTCGGTCATCGACCTCATGGTCGAGACCTACGGCGCGCAGTACCTCAACGGCTTCTCCAACGCCGGGCCCACGACCCCCTTCGAGGCC
>CAIOSS010001199.1 GCA_903860995.1 uncultured delta proteobacterium
GCCGCTCCCCGCCGCGCCCGACGCCGCGGTGTTCGCCCACGCGCGGCCCGACACGGCCCTCGACGCGCTCGGCCTCTCTGCCCGCGCCCGCAACGCCCTCGATCGCAGCGGCATCGTCAACGCCGCGCAGCTCGCCCGCGTGCCCGAGAACCTCCTCTCCTCCATCCGCGGCATCGGGCGCGACACGGCCCGGGAGATCCAGGACGCGCGCCGACACCTGCTCCGCGCGCCCGGTCTCGCCGCCGTCGAGGAGCCCGAGTTCAGCCCCGGGTTTCGCGGGGAAGACACCGATCTCGAGGCGACGAAGCTCACCGAGGCGCTTCGTCGGCGCCTCGAAGACGCGGGCCTCCACGACCTCGCGGCCCTCGCCGCCGCGCCGCGCAGCCAGGTCGAACACCTCGCCCGCACCCACGGCGCAGACGCCCTCGCGAGGCTCCACGCCGCGCTCAAGGAGGCCTCCGACGCGTCCGAGCGCACGCGCGATCCGCGCACCGTCGAGGCGTGGCTCGACGCGCTCTTCGACCCGCGCCAGCGGCACCCCAACCAGAAGTCGAACTACCAGCAGACCGCGTGGCGGTGGATGGGACTCGACGCCGTCGTCGCGGTCGATCCGGGCGACTCGATCGCGCTCGCCACGAAGCTCGGCTGCACCCGCCAGAACGTCTCGCTCATGCTCGGCAAGGCGCGTGAGAAGTGGGCGAAGCACCCGCTCCATGGTCGGCTCATCGATGGGGTGCGCGCGCAGCTCGACGGGCTCGGCGGCGCGGCCCGCGTCGAGCGCGTGGCCGAGGCGCTCGGGGTGTCGCTGCCCCACGACGCGGGCGCCGACCACGACGCGCTCGCGGCGCGGCGGGTCGAGGCGCTGGTCAGCGTGGCGGCGTCCCTCGCGGGCGACCTCGTGGTGGAGTGGATCCACGACCGGCGCTGGCTGGTGCGCGACCGCCGCGAACTCGCCGCCGTCCGCGCGCTCGGGCACGCGGCCGAGGCGCTGGCGGGGAAGGTTCCGCTGCCGTCGACCGCGGAGGTGCAGGAGGAGCTCGCGCGCGCCGTATCCGACAGCAGCCTCGCGGCGCTCCCGATCGACCGCCTCGCCACGCTCGCGGCCGACGCCAGCCGCACAGCGGCCCGCAGCGCGCGCCTCGAGCTCTACCCCCGCGGAATGGCCGCGGGCCGGGTGCTCGAGCTCTGCCACGCGGCCATCGTCGCCGAGCGCGACGGCATCACCGAGGAGCAGCTCCGTGCCGTGGTCGTCGCGCGCTACCCCGACGCCGAGGCGCTGCCGTCGCGGCCCGCGCTCGACCTCCTCGTGGCCGATGCGCTGCAGCTCGAGTGGGACGGCGACCGCGCGCGATGGCGCCGCCCCGTCGCGCCGGAAGAGCCGTCGAGCAGCCTGCGCAGCGAGGCCGCGCCCGCGGTGCTGCCGACCGTGCTGCCCGACGCGCGCACCCCACGGCGCACGCCCGAGGCGCAGGAGGCGTGGGAGTTCGATGACGCCCTCCGCATCGCCGCGCGGCGACGGGACTGGCGGGTGTTCACGGTCGATCCGAGCCAGGCGCCGATGGTGGCGGCGCGCGTGGCAGAGCGGGTGGAGGCGCCCGCGCGCTCGCTCGACGCCGAGCTGCTCACCGAGCTCGATGCGCTCGTCGTCGAGCGCAAGATCAACCCCGCCGTAGTCACCAGCGCCGACCGCGAAGGACCCTCCGGGCGCGACTGGGCGCGGCTGCGCAAGCTGATGGGCGACGCGGCCGAGAGGGTGGCGGCGCGGCTCGGAAAGCAGGGCGATCCGGTGGTGCTGGGCGACCTCGGGCTGGCGGCGCGCTTCGGTCTCGGGGCGCTGCTCCAGGGGCTGCTCGACGCGTCGCGGAGGGATGATGGGCCGGCGGTGTTCCTGGTGGTGCCGCGGTTTGGGGAGGGCGTCGGGGTGGCGGTCGACGGGGGCGCGGTCGGGCCGCTGCCGGTGCCGATGTACTCGCCGGCGCAGCGCATGGACGTGCCGC
>CAIOSS010001200.1 GCA_903860995.1 uncultured delta proteobacterium
CGGCGACCGCGGGGCGATGCTGCGCGAGGCGACGTGGGCGCTCGTGGCGGCGCAGCTGGCGGGGATCACCCTCGCCTACGGCACCCACCTCTTCGACCCGGGGCGCGCGCCCGCCGCGGGGGACCACTCCCTGCGGGCCTTCGGCGCCCTGCTCTACCTCGCGCTCGACTCCAAATGGACCCTGTACGGCCTGCTCTACACCTGCGCCGTGAGCGCCGGCGGGCTCTACGTGCTCGGGCGCTACCTCCACAACCCCTACCAGGTGGCGCGCACCCTGGTGGTCATCGGGGTGCAGGCCACCTTCGGCTTCTCGGTGCCGGTGCTGCTCAAGCTCTTCGCGCAGCCCGAATACTACCTCTCGTATTTCTGGCCCCTGAAGATCGACGCGTTCTACCCCGACAACATCCTCCGCGACCCGGCGCCCTTCGTGCTCTGGAGCTTCCTCGGGTCGCTGCTGCTGGTGCCCGTGCTGGGGGTGTTCTTCGGCAAGCGCTGGTACTGCTCGTGGGTGTGCGGCTGCGGCGGCCTGGCCAACACGGCGGGCGAGCCCTTCCGGCACCTGTCGCAGAAGGGCGAGGCCGCGTGGCGCTTCGAGCAGGCGAGCATCTACACGGTGCTCGGGCTCGCGGTGCTCACCACCGTGCTGGTGGGGCTCTCGGCCCTGGTGGGCCCGCACAGCGCGCTCAACGGCGCGTGGTGGTCGGGCGTCGGCGACGTGAGCCAGTGGCGTGTGGACGGGGGGCTGCGCAGCGGGGCCATCGTCACGGCGGCGAGCCGGGCCCGGTACTACTACGGGCTCATCGTGGTGGCGGTGCTCTCGGGCGCCATCGGGGTGGGCCTGTACCCGCTCGGGGGGACGCGCCAGTGGTGCCGCAACTTCTGCCCCATGGCGGCGCTGCTGGGCTTCATCCAGAAGGTCGGGCGCTACCGCATCCGGGTGAAGGAGGACATGTGCATCTCGTGCGGGATGTGCACCCAGTACTGCGAGATGGGCATCGACGTGCGGGCCTACGCGCAGGCCAACGAGACCTTCGTGCGGGCGAGCTGCGTGGGCTGCGGGATGTGCGCCGAGGTCTGCCCCCGCGGGGTGCTCTCGCTGGAGCAGCGCTGGCCGGGCGCGGCGTAGAAGAAGGCGGCGGCGGCGGTGGGAGCCCTGGTGCAGCTGCGGCTGCGCAAGTGAAGCGCGCGGGCGGAGAGAGCGTCGGAGGGGCGATGACGATGCGACGAGCGATGGCGGCGATGGTGTGCCTGGCGGTGGGCGCGGCGCCGGCGGTGGCGGGCGCGCAGGTGGCGGCCGCGCCGCTGACGGCGGCCAACGTCTGGACGCGCTACGGCGCGCTGCTGCGGGCGGTGGTGCGGGGCAACGGGGTCGACTACGCCGCGCTGCGCGGGCGGCTGGGCGAGCTGCGGGCGATCCACGGGTGGCTCGGGGACAACGGCCCGACGCGCACGCCGGGGGCCTTCGCGACGGCCGACGCGCGCAAGGCGTACTGGCTCAACGCCTACAACGCGACGGTGCTGCGGGGCGTGGCCGAGGCGCCGCCGACGATGCGCAACGTGCTGACCTACCTGCCCGACGGGGGCTTCTTCCGGGCGCGGCGGTGGCGGCTCGACGGGCGCGAGATGACCCTCGACGCGGTGGAGAACCGCGAGGTGCGGCCGGTGTTCCGCGACCCGCGGGTGCACGTGGCGCTCAACTGCGCGGCGCGGTCGTGCCCGCCTCTTTACGGGGGGGCGTATGTGCCCGCGGCGCTCGATCGGAGGCTCGACGCGCTGGCGCGGGCGTACGTCAACGCGGCGGGTGCCGTGGCGGTCGACCCGACGGCGCGCACGGTGCGGGTGACGCAGATCTTCGAGTGGTTCAGGGACGACTTCGCGCCGGGGGGTGGCGTGGTGGCGTGGCTGCGGCGCTACGCGGCGCCCCCGCTGCGGCAACGCCTGGAGGCGGCGTGCGGGGCGGACGCCGGGCGCTGCACCGTGAGCTATCGCCCCTACGACTGGGCGCTCAACGCGGCGCCGTGACGGCCTCGAACACCGCGTCGGGCTCGCCGGCGGTGATCACCCGGGTGATCCAGGTCGTGAGGGTCGCGGGGTCGGCGCACGCCGCGACGCGGGCGGCCTGCGCTTCAGACAGCGGCCATGAGCGCGCGACGAAGGTCTCCCGCAGGGCGGTGCGCAACGCCTCCAGCCGACCCGACGCCGCGCCCTCTTCCCGTCCCTCTTCCCGTCCCTCTTCCCGTCCCTCTTCCCGTCCCTCTTCTCGGAGCGCATCGAGGTTGGCGTAGCCCTTCGCCGCGAGGAGGTTTCGCAGCGTGACCTCGTGCGCCGCGTCCCGCTCGAAGAGCGCCCGCACCGGCACCGGCAGCGCCAGCACCCCGGGGGCCTCCAGCGTCTCGCCTTCGCCCGCCACCCGCACCGCCGCGTCGGGGCTGTGCACCTCGACCCGGCGCGGACCCACCAGGCGCACCACCCACACCCAGCGCGTGCCCGCGCCCAGGAGCTCGCGGATCTTCACCTTCAGGTCGGCCTCGTCCTGGCCTCGCCCGGCGTACTCCAGGGCCAGGGGGGCGCTCTCGGCCCAGGTTCCGGCGCCCGCGCGGAAGTTCACCGCGACGTCGGGCGCCCGCAGCGTGTCGTCGGCCAGCTTGATGCCCGTGTCGACGCCCGCGTTGATCACCGCGGGGTCGCTGTCGAGCACCGCGAAGCCGAGGCCGTTGGGCCCCGTCCCGTCGCGCCCCGTCGGCGCGCAGAAGATGGGGTGGCCCTGCGAGAGCTCGTAGGGGTCGCCCGAGCGGATCTGGTCGGCCTGGAAGGGCCCGCGCTGCCGGTTGCGTACGCCGTCGCTCATGAGCGCCACGCTACCATCGCGGGGCTACACTCGCCCCCCCCATGGGAAGCGCCCGCCGACACGCCCAACTGCTCTGGTGCGCCGCCACCGACCGCACCTTCGAGCGCGCGGAGCTCAAGGGGTCAGAGGTGCTCGCGGGCAAGTGCATCCACTGCAACTGCATGGTGTGCGTCGACCTCGACGGCACGAGGGTGCTGCGCGCCACGGTGGAGCACATCGTGCCGCGCACCCACGGCGGCAGCGACACGCTCGAGAACCTCGCGATCGCGTGCGGTCGCTGCAACGGCGCGAAGGGCATCCGGCACGACCCGTCGCCCTGGGGCGACCCGAAGCTGATGGCGATGATCGAGCGCCTGCAGGATCGCAAGCGCAAGCGGATGCGCGAGCCGCTGGCGGGCCTGGCGCTGCCGCCGCTCGACCCCGCGGGCGCCGCCGACGAGGAGGCCGAGGCGCCGGCGAAGGGGCGGAAGAAGCGGCGGTAGTACCGCTGGCTCAGTCGGGGCGCTCGGCGCCGCCGATGGTGGCCGCGACGCGCACCACGGCCCCGTGCTCTTCGACGTTGCTCACGTCGACCGCCACGCAGCGCGGGCCCAGCTGCTCGCGGATCCACGCGGCGACCCGGGCGGGCGCGTGGTCGGCGGGGGTGGCGTCGCGGTCGATCGCCAGCGTGCCCTCGTAGACCCACACCGGCAGGCTGCCCTCCGGGGTGGTGAGCACGCCCCGATGAAACGCCACCGTCGTCGGCACCATCCGCGAGGTCGGCTTCGCGCCGCCGACGCCCACCCTCGGATCGACGTCCGACACCTCGATGGTCACGTGCACCTCCGGCGCGCCGTCGGGCTTGGGCAGCCGCTCGATCGCCCTTCGCAGGTCAGGGGCCAGACTCAACTGGGGAGCGCTCATGGAATCCTCCGGTGGCTATAGGTGGGAGCCACTCAGGCTTCCCGCCTCGTGCATCGGGCCGCGGGCCCCGCCCCGGAAGGGCCCCCGATGAGCAATTCGCGGGCGCCAGAGAAGTCACACCCCCAGGTAGGCGCACAGCATGCGTTCGAGCTCGCGCGCCAGCACGGCGTCGGCGATGGCGACCTCCGGCAGCCCGCTCACGGCGAAGGCGTTGCGCTGCTCGAAGGTCGCGGTGACCACCCGCAAGGCCATCTCGACCGCGCGCCTGGGATGGGGGTGGCCGATCTCGGAGCGCTTGGAGAGCACCAGCGCGGAGAGGCGCTCGCCGATGGCCAGGGCCGTGCTGGCCCGACGACCGGCGAAGCCCGGGTCGCCCGCGAAGGCCTCGGCGAAGGCGTTCATGATGTTGCGCCGCGAGCCGAAGACGTCCACCGCGAGCTTCACCCCGGCGTGCACGAGGTCGCGCACCGAGGCGTCGACCCAGCGCGCCGGGTCGAGGAGCTCGCCGGCCTGCGTGAGCGAGCGCTCGCAGGCGCGCTGGTGCACCGTCTCCAGCAGCGCGCGCTTGTCGGGGAAGCGCGTGTAGAAGGCCCCCACGCTCGACCCGGCGGCCTTCACCACCTCCGGGACGGTGACCGCGTCGAGGCCGCGCTCGAGCAGGATGCGCTCCGCCGCGTCGAGGATGTTCTCCATCGTGCGCTGGCTGCGCGCCTGCTGCGGCGCGTGCACCCACCGGAGCGGCGTGGTCACGCTCAGTAGCCCAGGAGCTTCTTCAGGTGGAAGTAGAAGGGCGTCGCGCTCGCGGCGGTCTTGGGCTTGCGGGGGCCGTCCATGACGGGGAGGTACATCACGCAGCGCTCGCTGGCGTCGCCGGTGACCTGCGCGAGGGCCGTGCGGTGCCAGAGGCGCCCGTCGTGGAGGGTGAGGTCGCCCGCCTCGGTGGTGATGGCCAGCTCGTTGGGGTCGGGCTTCATGTCGAGGAAGTGCGCCTTGGTGGTGAGCATCGAGGCGATGGACTGGTTGTGCGTGCACGGAAGCACGCGCAGGCCGCCGACGCGGGTGGGCGAGTCGGAGAGCGAGAAGCCCACGTTGAGGTAGCGCCGCGGCTTCTCGAGGTAGGCGATGTCGCGCAGGCTGTCGGTGTGCCACCCGAGGTTTTTGTACTTCGCGCCGGCGTGGTTGCGGAAGCAGTTGACCACCAGGCCGTCGCGCTCGTCGTGGCCGATGCGCGAGCCCGGCGCGAGGTCTTCGATGATCGCCTGGAAGCGGGGGTCGCCCAGGAACTCCCGGAACTCCTCCCGCTGCAGCGACACGAAGGGAATGCGGCCGTAGAAGGCCGAGCCGTCGTCGCGCCGGCCCTTGATGAGGGGCACGCCGTTGATCTCGCTGGTGTCGCGCGCGACGAGGTCGGCGGTGAGGGCGTTAAAGGCGGCGTAGAGGCCCGCCGCGGTGTCGCGGGAGGCGAAGCCCTTGAAGCGGATGAAGCCGTAGGTCTCGAAGAAGTCGATGTGCTCGGCGGTGAGCCGGTGCTCCAGCCGGAAGTCGGGGATGTGGATGACCCGGTTGGCCCGCGGCAGCGACGGGTCGGGCGGCGGCTGCGGCGACGGGACGGCGGCGGAATCCTGGGCGAACGACATGGCGTGACCTCCGGCGGATGAAACAGAACCACGAAACAGAACCGACGTTCTGGTAAACCGTGAATGTGCTTCTGTCAAAGCCTGGAGTCGATTTCCAGAAACAGAATGGATGAGGGAGGGGGGGAGGGGGAAGCGGGAAGGGAGAGGGGGGAGCGGGTCAGTCCGCGGTGTGCGCGGGAAACGACGCGCCGACGATCATCGGCGACATGATGCCCACGCGGCCGTTGCCCCCGACGCCCGCGGCGTAGTCCCGCATCGTCGCGCCGCAGAAGCCGCCGCCGCCGCCGCGCGCCCGCACGCCGGGGCTCGGGTCGACCAGGGCCTGGAGCACGGTGGCGCTCCCGAGCGCCGTCA
>CAIOSS010001201.1 GCA_903860995.1 uncultured delta proteobacterium
CGAAGCGCGCCCCCGCCTGCACCCAGCGGGCGCCCCCGTCGACGCTGCGGAAGAGCACCGCGGAGCCGTCGTCGCTGCGGGTGCCGCTCGCGTAGAGCCGCGACGGGTCGGAGCCCGCCACCTCGATGGTCTGGAGCACCACCCCGGGGAAGGCCGCGCCGACGAAGTCGAAGGTGAGGCCGTTGTCGGTCGAGCGGGCGACCCGCGAGTCGGGACGCGCGCTGCGGGTCACCGCGAGGGCCCAGGTGACGCGGCCGTCGGGCGACGACGCGAGGTCTTTGATGGTGAGGGACTCGAGGTCGGGCTGCCGGCGGAAGGTGCAGCCGTTGCGGGTGGTGACGAGGCCGTCTTCGAGGGCCACGAGGAGGGTGCCGTCAGCGGCGTAGCTGAGCGGCGGATCATACCCGTCACCGTATTGCAACGCGTCTTCGCACCAGTACTCCCAGCGGTGCCCGCGGTCGACGCTCACCATCAGCCCGAAGGTGGCGCGCACGACCATGAGGCCGCCGTTGGGCCGCGGGGCCTGGTGGAATTCTTGAGCGCGGGGGAAGCGACCGTTGCCGAAGGCGGCGGTGGTCGCGAGGAGGGACAGCGCAGTCGCGACGACGGCGCGGCGGATCACACCGAGAAGGAACTCCCGCAGCCGCAGGTGCCCTTCACGTTGGGGTTGCCGAACTTGAAGCCCGCCCCGGAGAGGGACTCCACGTAGTCGATCTCGGTGTTCTCCAGGTACTGGATGGAGAGCGGGTCGACGAAGAGCTGGATGCCGAGGCACTCCACGATCTGGTCCATGTCCGTGGGCTTCTCGTCGAAGTACAGGTCGTACTGGAAGCCCGAGCACCCTCCGCCCTTGACCTGGAGCCGCAGCCCCTGGCCCTCCAGACCCTCCGCCTTGGCGATCTCCTTGACCTTGTTCGCAGCGATCTCGGTGAGCGTGATCATCGTCTCTACTCCTCGTACCCGGCGATCGTGTATGCGCCCGCCAGGGTTCCGAGGGTTCTAACGCACACCCTGCGCACGGTCCAGCGAGGGCGCGACGCCTGGCCGGCGATCAGATCACCCGCAGCCGCACGACACCCGTCCCGGGGCCGATGCGCAGCTGGCACCCGAGGCGCACCGAGGGCGGCTCCTTCAGGTAGGTAAGCAGCTCGTCCTCCCACTCCGTGCGCGGCTCGCAGAGGTCCATGCCCTCGGTCACCTCCAGCCGGCAGATGCCGCAGTTGGCGTGCCTGCACGAGAAGGGCACCCCCGCCCGGATGTCCCGATCGCAGGCCTCCAGCACCGACACCCCATCGGGGTAGTCGACCTCGAAGCCCGTGCGCTCGAACACCAGCCTCGGCACTACCAGAGGCCCTGCGCCGACGCCGCCACGTCCGCGCCGAAGCCCCGCTCGCTCGGCGCCTCCGGGTGCACCCGCTGCGACCAGGCGCGGTCGTTGGTCGGGGCGAGCGTCGTCAGCGCCCCCTGCCGGTAGGCGTCGCGGCCGCCGCCGTCCAGGAAGATCCCCGCCGTCGGCCGCGCGAGGCGCCCCATGTCCGTGAGCGACTCCAGCGCCGCGTTGCCCAGCGAGAGCACCGCCGCGGCGTCGTAGGTGTCGTCGCCCCCCTCGTCGGCGAAGAGTCCCGCGCCGTTGGCGTTGCCCGCGCCCAGCGCCAGGTTGGGCACGTGGTACGTGTCCGCGCCGTCGCCCAGCGCCAGCAGGATGCCCAGCGAGAAGTCGTGCCCCGCCCCGGCGGTCATGTTCTCCCGCGCGCTGTCCTGGTTGTGCACGTCCGCGCCGCCCCCGTCGACCAGCGCGCCGAAGGCGAAGTGCGCGGCGGCCCCCTGCACGTACCAGCGCGCGTCGTATCGGTCGTCCCCGGCGGCGTCGAGCAGCAGCCCCATGCCCCCCCAGTAGCCGGTGCCCTGCGCGAACACCCCCGCGGTGTAGCGGTCGGCGCCGCCGCGGTCGCGCAGCACGCCGATGCCGCCGGACATGTTGGTGCGGTCGGGGGTCGCGTCGCCGCGCCGCCCGAAGCCCGCGCCCTGGGTGAAGCTGGAGTTCGACATCGGGCTCTGCGGCGACGGGTGTATCACCGGCGTCACCCGCGACAGGTACGTGTCGTCGCCCGCGCGGTCGTGGAGCATCCCGACGCCCTGCACGTAGCCGAAGCCCTGCGCGAAGGCCCAGGCCGAGTACGCGTCGCGGCCTGCCCCGTCGACCAGCACCCCGATGCCCACGACCGCCGCGCCCTGGCCCCCCGACTCGATGGCGTAGGTGTCGTCGCCGCCGTCGTCGAAGAGGCCGCCCACGCCGAGCGCGCCGAAGCCCTGCGACATGCGCAGCGCGCGGTAGCGGTCGCTCCCGCCGCCGAGGTCGTAGAGCAGGCCCACCCCGAGGCGCCCGGAGCCGGCGGTGCCTGTGCGGCTCATCGAGGCCGCGACGGCGCCGCCGATGCGCGAGCGGCCGTCGGCGTCGGAGGGGAGCGTCTCGGGGGTGTCGAGCGCGCCGGGCGCCTCGACGTAGCCGTAGGTGTCGTCGCCGCCGAGGTCGATGGCCACGCTCACGGGCTGCGCCGCGTCGAGGGTGGCGCCCACGGGCGCGGCGTAGGTGTCGTCGCCCCCGAGGTCGAGCATGAGCAGGGTGCGCCGAAGCTCCGGGCCGTGGCGATGGGCAGCGCCGTCGCGGATCACGATCCGTCCCGCGGGCGTCTCGACGCTGAAGCTCGCGCCCATCGCCCCGACGAAGGGGCGCCAGTCGACGGCCTCGACCGTGGCCGCGAGGTCCGCCGCCTCGCGCGCGGGCAGGGTCACCTCCCCGAGCAGCACCGCGAGGTCTTCAGGGTTGGCGAAGCTGGCGCGCTCGTCGGCGCGGTTGGTGGGCAGCACCAGGTGGGGTGCGATGCGAAAGAGGTGCGCCCGCTCGTCGTCGGTGGGGAAGCGCGAGAGGCCGCGGTCGCGCGCGTCGGCGGCCGTGAGCGCGGCGCGGAGCACCCGGGCCACCGCGGCCTGCAGCGCGACGGGCACGTCCGCCGCGTCGGCGA
>CAIOSS010001202.1 GCA_903860995.1 uncultured delta proteobacterium
AAGCGCGACCCGAAGTGGTACTCGACGCGCATCCAGCACATCCGCGGCGTCACCGAAGCCGCAGATCACGGCCGTCTTGCCGCCGATCATCACGTCGGTGGCGCGGTTGAGGCCGTCGATCAGCGAGTGCCGGCAGCCGTAGATGTTGTCGAACTTCGACTTGGTGACCGAGTCGTTGACGTTGATCGCCGGCACCTTGAGCGTGCCCTTGCGGAACATGTCGTAGAGCCGGTGCACGCCCGTGGTGGTCTCCTCGGTGATGCCGCGGATGGGGTCCGGGCCCTCGAAGAGCTGGTGGTACTTGTTGTGGATGAGGACGGTGAGGTCACCGCCGTCGTCCAGGATCATGTTCGGCCCCTTGCCGCCCTCGAAGGCGTAGATCTGCTGCTCGAGGCACCAGTCGTACTCGGCCTCGGTCTCGCCCTTCCACGCGAACACCGGCACCCCGGTGACGGCGATGGCCGCGGCGGCCTCGTCCTGGGTCGAGAAGATGTTGCAGCTGGTCCAGGTGACCTCGGCGCCGAGCGCGGTGAGCGTCTCGATGAGCACCGCGGTCTCGATGGTCATGTGCAGGCAGCCCGCGATGCGCGCGCCCTTGAGGGCCTGCGACGGGCCGAACTCCGCCCGCACGGCCATGAGCCCGGGCATCTCCTTCTCCGCCATGCGGATGGCCTTGCGGCCGTGCTCCGCCATCGTGATGTCCTTGACCTTGAACTTGCCGGACTTCTCGTTGTTGCTCATCGTCTCTTCTCCTTCTTCGCCGCGTTCGCGGCGCCCTTCGTCGATCGATCGTCCCCCGCCACCCTCGCGCTCAGCAGCGTCCACGGCACCGCCCGGTCGGGCCCGTTGCCCCGCCACGCCGCCGGCACCTCCACCACCGTCGCCTGCTCCAGCGCCGCCTCGCGGGCGAAGCGCCGCAGCTCGTCGGCCTCGAAGCCCAGCCACAGGTCGGCCTGCTGCGCCCGCAGCGCCTCGTCCTCGTGGGGGCCGTAGTCGAGCACCATCACCGCGCCGCCCGGCCGCGCCAGCGCCGCCATGCGACGGAGCGTGTCCGCCGGCCGCGGCGCGTGGTGCAGCACCCTCGACGCGAACACCACGTCGGCGCCCGCGTGCCCGAGGCGCTTCAGCGCGCGCTTCACCTCCGCGCCGTCGAGCTCCCCCTCGACGAGCTCGACGTTGCCGAAGCCACGCTGCGCCACCCGCTCGGCGCACATCGCCAGCTGCGCGCCCGCCCGGTCGATGGCCAGCACCCGCGTGAAGACCGGCGCCAGGATCTCCAGCAGCCGCCCGTCGCCGGTGCCCACGTCG
Organism: uncultured delta proteobacterium; assembly: GCA_903860995.1. GTDB lineage: Bacteria > Myxococcota_A > Polyangia > Polyangiales > SCUS01. The sequence continues at coordinate 1,309 of CAIOSS010001202.1, forward strand.
ACCGCCAGCGCCCGCCGCTCGATGAGCGGCGCCAGCGCCAGCAGGTACGCCGCGAGCTCGGGCGGCGGCCCCACCACCACGGCGCCCTTCGCCGAGCGCGCGAAGAACTCCCGCGTCGAGCGCTCGCGCGCGCCCACTACGTCGGCCACCCGCGCGAGGCTGCCGTCGCGGTCGCAGAGCGAGCGCCCGGTGCGCAGCGCGTCGTCGACCACCGGATCGACAGGGCCCTCGGCGCTCACCTGCACCAGGGCCCAGGTGCCGTGCCGGCGCACCCGAACGAGGCCCGCCTGACGGAGCGCCGCGACGTGCCGCGACACGTTGGGCTGGAGCTCGCCGAGGAGCTCCGCGAGCTCGCCCACCGCGAGCGCGTCGACCGAGGCCAGCGCCAGCAGCCGCAGCCGCAACGGCTCGGAGAGGAGCCGGTAAAGCTCCCACCGGGTATGCGTTACAGGGGCGTTGGGGGCCTGAAGCTCCATCCAGCAATGCCTATATACGTCCATAGGAATGTTTGCAAGCGAGGCGGAACGGTCTCCATCGCGGGGACGGGACGCGTCGGCGCTGGCGATGCCCGAAGGTTTGCTCATAGAGTCGCGCCCGTCCGGCGTTCAGGCCGGGCCATATAGGGAGAAAGCTCAGACCATGGCAGGTGCCGCACCGACCGCGAAGCCCGCGCCGTTTCTCCGACCTCTCGACCGCCTCGATCGGGGCGTGTTGCTGGCGGAGAGCGCGCTCAGCCTCGTCATCGTCGTCTTCATGTTGTTCGCTGCGGTCTCCGAGTCCGCCTTCCGGGTGGTCCAGAACTGGCACCTCGGGGCGCGCATCGGTCTCTGCGCCGCGCTGTGGCTGCTGCTCGTGGGGCTCAAGCTCTCGGGCGCGCCCACCGAGCCGGCGCCCGCGGAGGGACTCGTCAAGCGCCTGCTCGGGAAGGACCTCCCGCGCCGCGCCGCCGTCAACCAGGCCATCGCGATGTTCGCGCCGGCGGCCATCGTGCTCGGCGCGGCCACCGAGTGGCTGATGCGCGCGGTGCTCCCCATCGCCTCGGACGTGCTGCTGCACGGCACCATCTGGGCGGCCTTCCTCGGCGCGAGCTTCGCCACCCGCGGGCGCAAGCACCTGGCCATCGACGCCCTCTCCCGGCTGCTGCCCGACCGCGGCCGCCGCCTCGTGGTCGGCGTGTCGGCCACGATGGGGGCCTTCGTGGCCTTCGCGCTCGCCCAGGGCGTCTACGGCTGCCTCATGGAGGCCTCGCACCAGGCGATTCGCACGCTCGCGGAGAACCGTCGCAACGGCGTCTCGAGCCCGATCGACCAGTCCTTCGAGTACCAGTACGTCATCCCCGCGGGCTTCCTGTTCATCGGCCTGCGCCTCGCGCTGCACGGGTTCCATGAGTTCGTCGCGGGCCTGGCCAACTACAAGGCCCCGAAGCCTGCCACCCCGATGGGCGACCCGGTCGCCGCCGCGCACGAGGGCGCCAGCGTCGAGGAGCCCAAGGTGCCGCCCGCGGTCGACCGCGCGGACGCCACGGAGATCGGCATCGCCCTCGCGGCGCTGGTCGGCGTCATCGCCGTCGTCGCGGGCTCGACCATCATCAAGCCCGTGCTCGGGATGTGCCTGCTCGCGGCCGTCACGCTGGTGGTCCCGCTCATCAACCGCAAGCGCAACACGGGCTCCTACGACCCGCCGTACGCCGACCCCTACGAGCCGGTGCAGGGTGGCCCGCAGCACTTCGCCATCGCGGCGGTGCTGGTGCTCTCCATCCTCGCGGTGATGCGCTACGGGCTCGTGCCGCACATCGCGACCATCCCCCTCACGGCGGGCATCGCGTTCTTCGCGGTGATGGCCCTGCTCGGGGCGCCGCTCTTCAGCTTCCTCGGCGGCATGGGGCTCTTCCTCTTCGTGAAGTTCTTCCTGATGGACCCCGACGTGAGCCGCCACGCCAACGCGTTCGGCAACTCCGTCGAGGACATCCTCGGCAACCACTTCGCCCGCATGAGCGTGCTGGCGACGATCCCGCTGTTCACCCTCGCGGGCTACATCATGTCCGAGTCGCGCATGCCCCAGCGGCTCGTGCGGGTCTCCCGCGCCCTCCTCGGCTGGATGCCCGGCGGCCTCGCCGTCGTGTGCGTCTTCGCCTCGGCCTTCTTCACCATCTTCTCGGGGGCGTCGGGCATCACCATCGTCGCCGTCGGCGGCCTGCTCGTGCCCGCCCTGCTCCGCGACAAGTACCCCGAGAAGTTCTCCCTCGGGCTCGTGACCGCGGGCGGCGCGCTCGGCATCACCGTGCCGCCGTGCCTCCCGCTCATCGTGTACGGCATCGTCGCCGGCCTCCAGGAGCCCGCGCCGGGCCAGGAGCGCCTGGAGCTGCAGAAGTTCCTGGTGGTGGGCCTCGTGCCGGGGCTCGTCGCCATCGGCATCGTGATCGTCTACTGCGTGATCATCGGCGTCATCGCGAAGGTGCCGCGCTCGCGCTTCGACTGGTCCGAGGCCAAGGCCGCCCTCTGGGAGGCCAAGTGGGAGCTCATCCTCCCGGTCTTCCTGCTCACCGGCCTCGTGAAGGGCATCTTCAACCCGTCGCAGGCGGCGGCCTTCACGGCCTTCTACGTCGTCGTGATGGAGGTCTTCGTCTACCGCGACCTCACCATCAAGGACGACCTCCCCCGCATCATCCCGGAGTCCATGGTGCTCGTGGGCGCCATCTTCGTGAAGCTCTGCGCGGCGACCGTTCTGGTCGGCTACTTCGTGCAGGCGCAGATCGCCGACCGGCTCTTCGAGTGGCTCACCTGCGGGCCGCCCGCGCTGGCGTACATGCACGCCCACGCGGACTCCATCGGCACCTGCCGCGAGGCCGTCGACATCCTCGGGCAGAACCACCAGAGCGCCGGCGGGCTCATCGACTCCAAGCTGTCCTTCCTCATCGCGCTCAACTTCTTCCTGCTGTTGATCGGCATGTTGATGGACATCTTCTCGGCCATCGTCGTGGTCGTGCCGCTCATCGCGGGCATCGCGCTCCACTTCAACATCAACCCGTACCACCTGGGCATCGTCTTCCTGATGAACCTGGAGATCGGGTACCTGATGCCGCCGATGGGGCTCAACCTCTTCATCGCGGGCTTCCGCTTCAACCGCCCGGTGCCCGACCTCTACAAGATGGTCCTGCCCTTCATCGCGCTCTTCATCGGCGCGCTGATGATCGTGACCTACGTGCCCGCGCTCACCACCTTCACCATCCCGCGCTCCACCGTCGCCGCCGCGCCGCTCGCGGCGACCACCGCCGCCACGCCGGGCGGAGCCACCCCGGCGCCGGGCGAGCCCGCGCTCCCCGCGGCGGGCAACTGCGACACGCCAGGTGAAGACGAGTCCTTCGATGACTTCACCCGACGCTGCACGCCCGCCGAAGACACCGACGGCGGAGCGCCCGCCGCCGCGCCCGAGCCGGCCGCGCCCTCAGGCGACGCCGCCGCCCCCGCCGTCGACTGACCTCCCTCCCCTCCCACTTCCCTCGTCAGCCCGGGATCGCGACGCGAGCCCGGCGGGCCCTTCTCCCCGCCGGTGCGATCGCGCCGTGATCACTTGAAGAAGTCGGGCAACCCCTTTGCGGCGCACGCCCATCGACTCGAGCGTCTCGTCGTCGAGCGCGCAGGGCGTCGAGCTGACGGCTCGAGAGCAGCGCACCGCCGCACGCACAGAGCAGCGGGTTCGTCATGGCGCCGAACTCTTCACCGCGCGGGGCAGCGGATCGCGCGGGGGCCCCGCCCCCCTACTGCGCCACCACGCTGCCGCGGTACATCCCCATGCCGCAGGTGAACGCGAGCTCCCCCGAGGCGGGCACAATCACCGCGACCTCGACGGCCTGTCCCACCGGCAGGTCGCGCTCGAGGTTGCCCATCGACGGGAACTTCACCTTCTCCCCGCAGTTGAGCGCGTCGGCGCGGCGGAAGACCAGCGTGAGAGAGCGACCCGCGGCCGCCCGGATGGTCGCCGGGTGATAGCCCTGATCGTCGACGCGGACCTCCACCCGACCGTCGGCCGGTGCGGTCACGGCGCTCGGCCCCGGCGACGGCGGTCGATGCGCGGCCTCGCGCTGGCACGCCGCGAGGAGGGTGGTGAGGGCGACGACGGCGAGGCGATGCGAGGACGACATGACGTGACTCCGTGGCGGTGGGACGGGTTCAGGGTCCCTCGTCGGGCGCCTGCTCCGGGTCAACAGGTAGCAGAGAATCTGGCTACCACCCGCGTGCCGACGCGTCGGCGTTGATATCGTCGCGCGCCATGACCCCGCGCTTGCTCCAGCCGTGGGGGGGATTTCGGTTTCGACTCCGACGCTTCGGCCGACGCCCCGACGCCTGATGCGCGAACGCCCCCGGAGGACAGCGCCCGCCCGCCCGCCCACGTCGGCCCAGGCCCCGACGACAGCGGCACCGCCTCCGCCGACCTGGGCCCGTCCACGAGCTGCATGTCCGACCGCGACGGCCCGACCACCCGGACCCCTTCCTCGACCTCGGGGACATGTGCTCGATGTCCCTCTCGACCAGCCGCAACCGCTGGTACTTCCACATGGAAGGCCAGAGCCAGTTCTTGAACGGCAGCGGGGAGTATCTCGGGCACTGCGACGCGACCTGGTCGTCGGGGACGTAGCCGGGAGGATGGGTGCTCAGCCGCCGAGGATGAAGTCGCGCACGACGCCCTCCTCGTCCTCGGTCGGGCTCAGAGAGATGACGTCCGCGCCGAGCTCCCAGTTGCGCTCGGTGCGCACCCGGAACTCCAGGCCGCCCGCACCGCCCGGGTCTTCGATGGCGAAGTCCAGGGTCACGTCGCGCCACCCGTCGGCCGGAAACATCGACGGCACCAGCTCGCGCCGCGCGAGCGTCACGCCCGGCTGGTGGAAGACGTCGACCAGGCCGATCTCGTCGCGCGCCGCGCCCGCCCGCCGCGCGCGCAGGCGGAAGGTCACCCGGTAGCGCCCCGCGGGCAGGTGGATGAAGGGCCCGAAGGCCATCCACCCCGCCGGCCGCGGGTCGTCGGGCGAGACCACCCTCGCCCGCCCGTCGCTCGCGCGCGCGTCGGCCACCGAGCAGTTGGTGAACTCCGTCTGCTCGGTGCCCTCGACCTCGTAGCGGCGGTGGACGAAGAGCTGTCGCACCGCTTCGGGGTTGCCCTGCTGCGAGCGCCCCCGTTGCAGGGCGACCACCCCGTCGCGCACCGCGACGGCGCCGAAGCCGCTGCGCATCAGTTGCAGCAGCGTGCGGTCGCGCTGCTCGACGGACGCGGGCCACGGCGGGCGCTGGAGGTCGACCACCACCCACTCGGCGCGCTCGAGCCCGTTGGGAAACAGGGCGCCCCACGGGCGGTTGGAGAAGCGCGGGCCGATCCAGGTGGACGAGCTCACCGGCGCACCGGCGGGGACGAGCGCGGCGATGCGGTCGACGGCGCGGGTGTGCGGCGTGACGGCGCGGGTGTCAGTGGCGTGGGTGCGCGCGGCCATGCTCGACGGGTGCGTGGCGACCAGCATCAGCGACGCGACGAGGACGTACGCGGCGGCGGCCCCTTCGGTGCGGCGCGGGTCGCGCGCGCGGGCGACGAGGGCCGCGAGGCCGAAGGCGGCGGCGAGGTACACCCCGGGGTGCTGGATGGCGCTGTAGTGGTAGCGGAGCGCGACGATCTCGGGGTTGTCCGAGAGCAGGATGATGCCGAGGGGCATCAGGAGGGTGATGCGCCAGCCGGCGAGCAGCGAGGCGAATCCCACGGGCGTGAGGAGGGTGATGAAGGTCGTGAGGCGGGCGTCGGAGAAGGCCCAGAGCACGTAGCGCACGGGCTGCCCGAGGAGGTGCCCGAGCGGCCCGCCCGGCCCCGCGAGGTGCCTGAAGTTACGAAGGAACTTGTACCCCTGCGGGTCGGCACCGTCGCTCATGTAGACGGGCACGCCGGGCGGCGGGCCGAAGCGCTTCAGCAGGACGGCCATCGCGAGGAGGCACCACCCCACGGCGAGGGCGCCGAGCGCCGCGGACCACTTCCGGTCGCGCGCGGTACCCGGCAGGGCGCACGCGAGGAGGGCGCCCACCGCGGGGATGAACATGTCCTCCTTGACGCTGACGAGGAGGGCGACGGCGACGAAGGCCTGGCCGAAGCGGCGGCGCGAGAGCGCGAGGACGAGCCACGCGAGCGCGGGGGCCGCGAGGAGGTCCATGTGGAAGTCGTAGAGGAGGGCGGTGTGCAGCGGCGGGCTCGCGAGCATGGCGCCCGCGAGCAGGGTGGCCGTAGCGCGGCGGAGGCCGAGGTCGCGCGCGACGAGGTACACCGGCCACGCGGCGACCGACACGGCGACGGTCTGGATGATCAACAGGCACTCGCTGGTGGGCGAGAGCGCATAGAAGGGCAGGAGCAGGAAGAGAACCGGGGAGAAGTGCTCGCCGAGGAAGCTGTAGCCCACGGTCGGCGAGAACATCGCGCGCCCGTGGAGGGTGTTCCAGAGCGCCTCCTTGAAGATCCCGAGGTCGACGGAGGCGGACCACACCGCGCGGTCGCGGAGGATGGCGAGGGCGGAGAAGAGAGCCGCGTGCGCCGCGATGATCGCGAAGATTGGCGCATGCTCCCGCCACCAGGGACCGGTCGGCGCATCGTCCCGGGCGGGGGCCGGAGCCAGCCAGGCCGCGGCGGCGACCGCGGCGCCGAAGCAGAGGGCCAGGAGCGCGGGTCGCCGGAGGGCGTCATCCTGCGCGAGGACGAGGGGCGAGAGCAGCAGCGGCCCGAGCGTAACGGCCAGCCGGCGCCACGAGGACGCGAAGGGGGATGGACCCGCGGGCGCGGCGCGCAGCACCCGGATCGAGAGCAGAAGCGCGAGCGCGAAGGGCGGCGCGCAGGACGCGACGAAGCGCAGCGGGGGGTGCGCGAGGAAGGAGCCGCGGGAGAGGGCGTCCCAGAGGTGGAACGCGTCGAGGGGCAGCGCCGAGAGAGCGACGCCGACCGCGTAGGCGGTGGTGATGGAGAGCGCGACCGCGGCGCCCAGGCGGGCGGCGGAGGGTGACTGCCGCGGGCCCGCGGAGGGGGCCGGATCGGACCCGCTCACGGATCGACGCGGACCAGCACGACCGAGATGTTGTCCGGGCCGCCGTGCTCGTTGGCGATCTGCACGAGCTCCTTCGCGCGCTCGATGAGGTCGGGGCCCTTGGCGATGACGCGCGCGATGTCGGAGTCCTTCACCACGCCGCAGAGGCCGTCGGAGCACAGCAGGTAGGTGTCGCCCACCTGGAGCTTCTCGCGGCGCACCTCGGGCTCGACCTCGGCGCCCGTGCCGATGGCCCGGGTGATCATGTTGGAGTAGTTGCCGAGCGCCGCCCGCGCGATGGGGTCGTCGCCCGCGTACTCCTCGATGAGCGAGTGGTCCCGCGTGAGGCGCTCGAGCACGCTGTGGCGGTAGCGGTAGCAGCGGGAGTCACCAACGTGCACGATGCCCACGGCCTCGACGTCGCGGATCATCGCCACGAAGGTGCTGCCCATTCCGCGGCGCTTGCGGTTGCGGGTGCCCTCCTCGATGACCCGGGTGTTGGCCAGCTTCGTCGCTTCGGCGAGGGCCGCCACCCGGTCGCCCCCGGCGTTCTGCTGGAGGTGCTCGATGACCGTCGAGATGGCCATCGCGCTCGCGACCTCGCCCGCGAGGTGCCCGCCCATCCCGTCGGCCACAATGAACAAGCCGAGCGGCTCCTCCACCGCGTAGGAGTCCTCGTTGTGGTCTCGTGCCTGTCCGACGTCGGACAGGCCTGCGGCGGCGAGCTTCATCCCGTGTTCCTCGGCATTGTTCCGCGTACACTCGCGGTAGTTTCAACCGTACGCGGGGCCCGCGCGACGGGTCAAGGCAACGTTGCGCTCCCCAGGGCCTCGCAGCCCCCGCAGGAGCGTAGCGCTCGGGTCGTCGCCGGAGGAAGCTGCCTCCATGTCCGACCCCTCCGAAGCGCTCCGGCGCGATGTCACGTAC
>CAIOSS010001203.1 GCA_903860995.1 uncultured delta proteobacterium
AGGGTGTCCCAGCTGGTGCGAAGACGCGGCTTGCAAAGCGTCCTTCCGAAAGCCCCCCTTTGCGGGGGCGCCTGCCTTCGCTTGCCCGGGGTGCAGGCGCGGGACGCGACCAACCCCGGTCCGAGGCGAGGACGAGACCCCAAAGAATGCCGAGAAAATATGATGAAAATGAGACCAGAGGACAGCCATTCATGGAGAGGGGTGCGCGGCAGCGCGGGTGAGGTCGACTATCCCTTCACGCTGCCCGCGGTCAGCCCGCCGACCAGGTGCCGCTGCACCGCGTAGAACACGGCCATCACCGGCACGCTCACCACCATGGCTCCCGCCGCGAAGCGACCCCAGGCGGCGTCGTGCTCGCCCACGTAGCGCTGTAGCGCCACCGGCAGCGTGAAGGCGTCTTCATGGGACAGGAAGGTCGCCGCGAGGATGAATTCATTCCACGCGGACATGAAGGCGAAGAGGGCGGTGACGGCGATGGCGGGGCGCGCCGCGGGGAGCACCACCTTGATGAAGGCCTGCCAGCGGGTGGCGCCGTCGACCATGGCGGCCTCCTCGAGCTCGCGCGGTATCGCCTCGAAGGCGCCGCGCAGCTGGAACATCGCGAAGGGCAGCGCGGTGGTCGCATAGACGAGCACCAGCCCGGCGCGCGTGTCGAGCAGCTTGAGCCCATCGAGGATGACGTACAGCGGCACCGCGGTCGCCACGCCGGGGAACATCTGCGTGGCCAGCAGCACCCGCATGCCCGCGCGGTCGCCGACGAAGCGCATCCGGGCGATGGCGTAGGCCGCGGGGGTGGCGAGCGCGACGGAGGTCACCGCGGTGGCGACGGCGACGAACACCGAGTTGAAGAGCTGGCGGCCGAAGAGCCAGCGGCCCGCGGTGTCATGGTGCAGGGTGACCGCGCGGAAGTTGTCGAGAGAGACCGCCTCGGGCCACGGGAGGGCGCGCGGCGAGGGGGTGCCGCTGGGGGAGAGCGCGAGGGAGACCACCCAGAGCACGGGGTACAGCGCGAAGGCCACCGCGGTGAGAAGCGCGGCGTGCACGAGGAGCTCGACCCACCAGGGAGCGCGGCGGTTCATGGCAGCGCCTCGGGTGTGCGGCGCCGCGTCACCAGCAGGAGGATGAGGAAGATGAGCACGGCATAGGCGGACGCGTAGCCGTACTGGGCCTGTCGGGTGAAGGCCCAGCGGTAGGCCTCACTCACCAGGATGTCGGTCTCGCCGTCGGGCTCGCCACCCGACACCAGGAACACCACGTTGAACTGGTTGAAGGTCCAGACGGCGCCCATGGCCACGGAGGGCCCCATGGCGGGGCGGAGCATCGGCACCGTCACCTTCCAGAACTGCTGCCACGCCGTGGCGCCGTCGACCGCGGCGGCTTCATAGAGGTCCTTCGGGATGCCCGCGAGCGCGCCGATGGTGACCACCATCATGAATGGAAAACCGAGCCACACGTTGGTGGTCACGTTGGCCGTGAAGGCAGTGGAGAAGCGCGCAAACCAGCTCACGGGCTCAGCCCCGAGGGCGACCAGCAGCGCGTTCACGGCGCCGAACTGCCGATGGAACATTCCCCGCCACGCGAGCGCGGTCACGTACGACGGCACCGCCCACGGGATGATGAGCAGCACCCGATAGAGCGCCTTCATCCGGAGCAGCGGGCGCGAGAGCAGCAGCGCCAGCGCGACGCCGAGGGAGACGTGCAGTGTGATGTTGGCCGCCGTCCACAGCACGGTCACCAGCAGCACCCGATAGAAAGACCCCGTGGCCAGCAGGGGCCCGCCGCGGGCCGTGAGGATGTCGACATAGTTGGCGACGCCCACGAAGTACGAGTGCCCCTCCCGGGTGGCGTAGAGCGACGTGACCGCGCCGATGACCAGCGGCACCACCACCAGCAGCGCCAGCGTGACCGCGGCGTGGGTGACCCACGCGTACGCCGGCAGCGAGCGCCGCAGGTCGCGGCGGAACACCGGGTCGCGCAGGCCGCGCATCGCGTGGAGCGCGAAGCCCATGGCGAGCATGCCCACCAGCAGGAGCGCGAGGGTGGCGTCGCGGCGCCGGGGCAGCGGGCGCGTCACGTCGTCGAAGCGGTGGCGGCCCTCCTCCAGGGCGGTGCGGGGGGAGCGGTCGCCCCGCAGCGCCTTCAAGAGGCTCTGGCGCGCGGGCTCGAACACCGCCCGCATGTGCGGGTGCGTGGGCATCGGGCGCGCGTGCGCCGCGGCCTCGCGGAACACCGACAGCACCGGGTCGCGGGCGAGCGCGGGGTCGACGGTCCAGGCGTCGCGGGTGGCGACCACCTGGCGGCCGACGCGGGCGCGCACGATGGCCGCGGGCACATCCGTGAGGGCGCTGGCGAGGGCGATGGCCGCGGCGCGGTCGTGGGCGCGCGACGACACGAAGGCGCCCTCGACGGTGGCGTAGGGCTCCATGCGACGGCCGCCGGCGTCGGAGAGGGCGGGCAGCGGGGCGACGCGGAAGGGGAGGCGGGCGCCGAGGTCGGCGGCGAGCCAGGGGCCCGAGATGGCCGTGGCGGCGCGGCCCGAGGCGAAGAGCTGCGAGACCAGCGCCCCGGAGGCCTCGTCGGGGATGACCCCCGCGCGGGTCATGGAGATCACCCGGCGCAGCGAGCGCTCGGCCGCGGGGCCGACGAAGGTGTAGCGGCCCGCGTCGTCGAGCATGGCGCCGCCGTAGGCGTGCAGCAGCGGCGCGTGGAAGTAGGCGCCCTGGGATTCATACACGAGCGGGTATGTCCCGGCCGGGAGGCGCGGCCGCAGGGCCTCGATGGCCTCGAGGGTGGCGGGGGGTGAGGGGTCGGTCCAGAGGGCGGGGTTGTAGAAGAGGGCGACGCACTTCACCGAGAGGGGGAAGGCGTAGAGCTGACCGGCGGCGGTGAGGGCGCGCACGGCGGTGTCGTCGAAGCGGGCGGAGACGGCGGCGTCGGCGGCGTCGGCGACGGGGGTGACGAGGCCGAGGGCGCGGTAGCTGGCGAGGCGCTCGTGGGCGTCGACGAAGACGTCGGGGCCGTGGTCGTGGGGGATGGCCGACTCCAGCTTGGAGGCGTAGGCCTCGAAGGGGACGGCGAGCACGTCGAGGGTGGCGGCGGGGTGCGCGCGGCGCCAGGCGTCGAGCACCTGGTCGAGGGCGGTCTGCTCGGCGCCGCGGTAGGCGTGCCAGAGCGTGAGGTGCTGCGCGGAGGCCGGCGGGGCGGCGAGCAGGAGGGCGGCGAGCGCGGCGAGGAGGGCTCGGAGGGTCACGAGCGCCCCGCGTCGAGGGAGCGCTCCGTGGTGGGGTCGAAGAGGTGCACGGCGCCGGGGCTGACGCGCAGGGGGAGGCGCTCGCCGGGGCGGGGGAGCGCGGCGTCGCCGTCGAGGCGCGCGACGAAGGTGACGCCGCCGACGGTGCCGTGGGCGTAGGCCTCGAAGCCCATGGGCTCGACCACCTCGACGTGCAGGTCGATGGCGCCGTCGGGGTCCGGGACGACGTCGTGCGGGCGCACGCCGATGACCACCGCGCGGCCGGGGGCGAGGTCGGCGAAGCGCGCGGGGTCGAGCGCCACGCGCAGGCCCGGGGCGTCCGCGAAGCGGCCGGTGGGATCGACGGCGCCGGTGAAGAAGTTCATCGCGGGGGAGCCCAGGAAGCCCGCGACGAAGCGCGACGCGGGGCGCTGGTAGACCTCCAGCGGGGCTCCCTGCTGCTCGACGGCGCCGGCGCGCAGCACCACGAGGCGGTCGGCGAGGGTCATCGCCTCGACCTGGTCGTGGGTCACGTAGAGCATGGTGGCGCCGAGGCTGGCGTGGAGGCGCTTGATCTCCACGCGCACCTGCGCCCGCAGGGCCGCGTCGAGGTTGCTCAGGGGCTCGTCGAAGAGGAAGAGCTGCGGACGGCGCACCACCGCGCGGCCCATCGCCACCCGCTGCCGCTGGCCGCCGGACATCTCCCGGGGAAAGCGGTCGAGCAGGGCCTCGATGGTGAGCATCCGGGCGACCTCGGCGACGCGCGCGGCGATCTCCTTCGGGTCGACGCCGCGGAGCTTCAGCCCGAAGGCCAGGTTGTCGCGCACCGTGAGGTGCGGATAGAGCGCGTAGCTCTGGAACACCATCGCGATGTCCCGGTCGCGCGGCGGCGCGCGGGTGACGTCGCGGTCGCCGAGGGTGACGGTGCCGGAGTCGGGCTCCTCCAGGCCCGCGACGGTGCGCAGCAGGGTGCTCTTGCCGCAGCCCGACGGGCCGACGAGCACCGCGAACTCCCCCTGCGACAGCGCGAGGTCGATGCCCCGCAGGATGAGGTTGGGGCCGAGCGTCTTGCGGATCCCTCGCAGGGTGACAGCAGCCACGGGCGCGGAGTGTTCCAGATGTGCCCGGTGCTTGGGAATCCCATTCTCCAGTCTCCCTCGCGCGCGCCGTTCGGGCGTACGGTCGGGCGGTGCGCCGTCGGGTGTTGCTGGTCCTGCTCTACGCCGGGGTGCTGCTGTTCGGCTGGCCCGCGATCACCGGCGACCCGCTGCTCAACGACCTCCACGTCGTCCCGCTGCGCCGGCCCTTTCCCCCCGCGGACGTCTTCACCCCGCCCCGCGCCCAGCCCGCCGCCGCGCTCTCGTTTCGCGCCGTCCGCGCCGTCGCGCCGCGCGGCTTCCAGGCCTCCGTCCAGGCCCAGCACCTCGCCTCCCTGGCGCTGTACCTGCTCGCCCTCGCGCTCCTCCTGCAGCTCGCGCGGGCGCGCCACCCGGGCGATCGCGTCCACCCGTGGCACGCCTTCGCCCTCGGCGCCTTCGCGCTGCACCCCTCGCTGGTGGAGTCCTTCGGCCACCTTTCCGCCCGCGGCGAGGCCCTCGCCCTCGCCGCCCTCGCCGCCCTCGCGCTGTCGCTCCAGCACGGCCGCGCCGCCCTCGGCCTCAGCGCCGCCCTCGTGGCCCTGGCCGCCTCGCCCGTGGCCGCCCCCGCGGCGGTCGCCC
>CAIOSS010001204.1 GCA_903860995.1 uncultured delta proteobacterium
CATGTCAGGTGTCAAGAAGGCCTTCCTCGTCGGCGGGGTGCTCGCGCTCTTCGCGGCAATCCCCTTGACCGGCGTCGGCATCGACTACTGGACCTCCACGAAGAACGAGAGCCGCGCGGTGACCGGCGCGGTCGCGGTGCGCCGCGGCCGCGAGGCGTACGTCACGGTGTCGGGCCACGCGGAGCGCGTCTCCGAGCGCAACGACCACGGACATCGCCGGACGCAGACGTCGGCGTTTCCGCGGCTCACCACGTACCGCTTGTCCGATGGGGCCCTCGTCGCGCGGCGCCAGTAGAGCGAGCTGTTTCCTCGCTTCGGCTACGTCGACACGGTGGTGCGCGCCCTCGGGGCGTCGGCCGGCCGGGTGTGGGTGCTGAGCAGCGACCGCGCCGTGGCCCTGCACGCGGTCGACCCGGTGACGCTCGCGAACGTGATCGACCGCACCGCGCTCGCGGCGCGGGTCCCGGCGCTCGCGTCGGGCGTGCACCTGGAGGTCGGGGCGTCGGACTCGCCGGTCACCGTCGTGCGCGGCGAGCTGGTCTTCCGCACGAACTCCGGGGCGAGGCTCGCCCTCGACCCCGCGGCCGTGACGGCGCACGCGCTGGCCGCCGAGGGCCATCACACCGAGGAGGTCGTGCGCGCCGGATCGCCCCGCGGCAACCACGCCGTCGAGCGCGCGGTCGCCGGTCGTGCGGAGTGGTTGGAGCCGGTGGTCGTACCGGTGAGCGACGTCGACGGCGCGCCGGACCCCGGGGTGAGCTACGTCGTGACGCACTCGTCCCTCGACCGCGAGTTCGACCGCATCCGGGTCACGCGCTGGGACACCACCGGGCCGACGCCCGTCGCGGGCTGGACGCGGGCGCTCGACGCGGTGCCGCCGGCGTGCTGCCAGCGCCATGTGTGGCGGCACGAGGGCGCGGCGGTGCTCTGGTACGAGGACCACCTCATCGCGCTCGACGACGCCACGGGCGCGCCCCGCTGGATCCGGCGGCTCTAGCGGTCGGCTCGACTGGCACACGAGCCGACACGTGTCGGCACACGGCCGGGTGTGCCAGCCGCCTCGTCCGCGAAACCTCCCGCGGCGTCTGGACCAACCCGGGCCCCCCGTGGCATCGCACCGCGCCCATGCCCGAGTCCGGCGATCTCTGCGCGCCCCATCGTCCTGCTGTCGGTCCGCTCGGCGCGTGGTTCGCGCTCGTCACGGGCGTGCTCGTCGCGCTCGCGGCGATCGAGGGCGTGCTGTACCTCGTCGGGGGCGCGCCGCCCGCGGGCTGGCTCCACGCCGGCGCTGCCTGGGTCGCGTACGACCTCGGCATCACGGCCGTGCTCGCCGTCGCCGTCGCGCGGCGCCTCCGCACGGCGCTGCCCACGGTGAGCGCCCCGCCCGCGCTCTCGGTGCTCGTCGCCGCGTACGACGAGGCGGAGCACATCGTGCCGACCGTACGCGCCCTCGCCGCGCAGACCGGCGTGGCCTTCGAGATCCTCGTCGGCGACGACGGCTCCCGCGACGCCACCTTCGACCTCCTCCGCGCGGCCTTCGACCTGAGCCCCGTCGACGGCGCGCTCTGGCGCGGGGCCGCCGGCGAGGGACACCCGCTCTCGGTGCTGCGTCTCCCCCACGCCGGCAAGGGCGCTACGCTCAACGCCCTCGCGGCGCACGCGCGCCACCCGGTGCTCGTCACCGTGGATGCCGACACGCTCCCGGCCCCGCACGCCCTCGCGCGCCTCGCGGCGGCCTTCGACGACCCCGCGGTGACCTGCGCCGCCGGCGTCGTGACCGTGCGCGACGGCCGCGGGACCTGGCTGCTGCGGCACCAGTCGACGGAGTACCTCCGCACCGCCTTCGTGCGCATCGGCTGGGCGGCGCTCGGCGCCCTCGAGCAGGTGCCGGGCGCGTTCACCGGCGTGCGCGCCGACGCCTTCGCCGCGGCCGGCGGCTTCCCGACAGACTCGCTCACCGAGGATTACGAGCTCACGTATCGACTGCTCGCGCGCGGCGCCCGTGACGGCGTCGTGCCGGTGGTCGCCGCGGTGCCCGGGGCGCAGGTGTTCACCGAGGCGCCGCGCACGCTCGCGGGCTTCGTGCGCCAGCGCACGCGATGGTTCGCGGGGTTTCTGAGCACCCTCGCGCGGTTTCGGGGGCTCGTCGGCGAGCGTCGAGCGGGGGCCTTCGGGCTCGTGCGGCTGCCGCTCAAGTTCGCGGAGGCCACGCTGCCAGTGCTCACCTGGGCGACGTTGCTCACGGG
>CAIOSS010001205.1 GCA_903860995.1 uncultured delta proteobacterium
AGGCGGCTCAGCAGTTCGGCATACCGGATGCGCGTGCCCACGGAACCGGGGTCGACGCTGAGCATCCTCCGGTAGACGTCCGCGAGCGCGCTGTCCTCGCCCCCCTTCGCGTGGCGCTGCGCAAGGAGTTCAAGGCTCTGCATCGCGTCGGAGGTGAGGCCCAGCTTGAGGTACAGCTCGCTCAGCCGACCGTAGAGATCGACGCGCGCCGGGTCGATCTGCAGGATCTGCTTGTAGACCGCCACGCCCTTCAGGAAGAACCCCTGCTGGTCGTAGCTGTGAGCGACCTTCGTGTACGTCTCGACCGCCGCGACCTTGGCGTTCATGCGCACCTGGAGGTCGCCGACCTTCAACAGAATGCGAACGTCTCCCGGATCCTCCCGGAGCACGCGCTGGTACTCCGCGACGGCCTTGTCGAACTGGTTCTTGGCAGCGAACTTCTGCGCCGCGTCGATGACCTTCTGGCGGTCGATGCTCACTGCGGTTGCAAACCTCGGCGGAGAAGGCAGGAAGGAGCGGCCAATGCGCCTACCCCTAGCGTAGTGGCCGCGCGGCGGCAGCGTCAAGATTCACCCGCGGCGACGGGTCGCGGAGCACCGTCTCCTCCAGGAATCGCGTGCTCATCGGGCCGCTCGCGAAGGCCGGGTGCTCGATGATCCGGCGGTGCAGCGGGAGGTTGGTGCGCACCCCCTCGACGATGAACTCGTCGAGCGCCCGGCGCATGCGCGCGATGGCCTGCGGACGCGTCGCGGCGTGCACGATCACCTTCGCCAGCAGCGAGTCGTAGTGCGGCGGCACCACGCAGCCCCCGTAGACCCCGCCGTCGACCCGGACGCCCGTGCCGCCGGGCGGGTGGTACTCCGTGATGCGCCCGGGCGACGGGGCGAAGGTCACCGGGTCTTCGGCGTTGACGCGGCACTCGATGGCGTGGCCCCGCGGCGCCATCGGTTTTACCGGGATGGTAAGCCTTCCCCCCGCGGCCACGAGGATCTGCTCGGCCACGAGGTCGAGCCCGGTCACCATCTCGGTCACCGGGTGCTCGACCTGCACCCGGGTGTTCATCTCCAGGAAGTACGCAGCGCCCTGCTCGTCGACGATGAACTCCAGCGTGCCGAGCGAGCGGTAGCCCGTCTCGCGCAGGGCCTCCACGGCCACCTCGATGAGCCGCCCGTGGGCCGCGCCCGAAAGCAGCCCCGGCGATGACTCCTCCAGGAGCTTCTGGTGCCGGCGCTGGATGCTGCACTCCCGCTCGCCCACGCATGACACATGGCCGTGGTGGTCGGCGATGACCTGCAGCTCGATGTGCCGCGGGCGCTCGATGAAGCGCTCGAGGAAGAGCTCGGGGTTGCCGAAGCCCGCCTGCGCCTCGGCGCGCGCGCTGTCGAAGGCGCGGACGAGCGCGGCCTCGTCGCGGACGATCTTGAGCCCCCGCCCGCCGCCCCCGCCGCTGGCCTTGAGCATCAATGGGAAGCCCAGCTCCCGCGCGGCGCCGAGGGCGTCGGAGAGGTGCGCGAGGGTGTCGGTGCCCGGGAGCAGCGGGATGCCGAAGCGCCTCGCCTGGGCGCGGGCGGACACCTTGTCGCCCCAGGCGCGCATCGCCTCGGGGGTGGGGCCGATGAAGGTGATCTGGCAGCGGCGGCACACCTCCGCGAAGGCCGCGCTCTCCGAGAGGAAGCCGTAGCCGGGGTGGATGGCGTCGGCGCCGGTGATCTCCGCCGCCGCGACCAGCGCGGGGATGTGCAGGTACGAGCGGCTCGCGGAGTTGGGGCCGATGCACACGGCCTCGTCCGCGAGGCGCACGTGGAGGGCGTCGACGTCGCACTGCGAGTGCACGGCGACGGTGCGCATGCCGAGCTCCTTGCACGCCCGGATGACCCGCACGGCGATCTCGCCGCGGTTCGCGATCAGTACCTTGCGGAACACGTCACCTCGACGGCCGGAGGCGGAAGAGCGCCTCGCCGAACTCCACCGCGCGCCCGTTCTCCACGAGCACCTCCACGACGGTGCCGGCTGCCTCGCACTCGATCTCGTTCATCAGCTTCATCGCCTCGATGATGCAGAGCACCGAGCCCGTCTGGACCACGCTGCCGACCTCGACGAAGGGCCGCGACTGCGGGGACGCCGCCCGGTAGAAGGTTCCGATGAGCGGGGCCGTCACGGTCACCAGGTCGGGGTCGACCGGGGCCGGCGCGGGCACCCCGGAGGCCGCCGCGCGCGCGCCGGTGTCCATCGGGAAGTGGCTCGGCCGGACGGCGGCGGGCTCGACGGCGGAGACCACGGCCCCGCCGCGGGGCGAGCGCCGGAGCACGACGGAGGCGTCGCCCTCCCGGAGCTCCACCTCGTCGAGGTCGTAGCGTCGCATCGCGCGCATCAGGCGCTTCAACTGGAGCAGGTCGATGTTCATGGGGAGGTCTCTGGGTCGGGGCGACGTTGATCGAGGTGCGCGATCAGCCCGCGGAGGGCCAGGGTGTAGCTCATCGCGCCGAAGCCCGAGACCGCGCCGACGCACGCCGGCGCGACCCGCGAGCGCCGACGGAAGGGCTCGCGCGCCGCGGGGTGGCTCAGGTGGCACTCCACGGTCGGGAGCGCGCACGCCCGGAGGGCGTCGAGCAGGGCGACGCTGGTGTGGGTGAGCCCGCCGGCGTTGAGCACCACGCCGTCGACGGCGCGGCGGGCGCCGTGCAGCCGATCGATGAGCGCGCCCTCGTGGTTCGATTGGAAGCAGGTCACCGCGGCGCCGAGCGCGGCGCCCTCCCGCGCCAGGGCCGCGTCGACGTCGGCGAGCGTGACGTCGCCGTAGATGGCGGGCTCACGTTCGCCGAGCAGGTTGAGGTTGGGACCGTGCAGCACGAGCACGCTCCAGCGGGGCGCAGACACGGGGCTTCGGGGCCTCAGCTCAGCGCGGCGACGAACTTCGGCGCGGCGATGCGGAGCAGGAAGCGCCCCTTGCCCAGGTTGCCCTCCGGGGAGAGCGCGAGCGCCACGAAGTAGTCGGCGTTGAGCATGCGCACCAGGGTGGTGAGCTTCTCGGCCTGGATCGCCACCTCGCGGGCGCCGCCCGCCTCGAGCTGCTCCGCCGCCCGCTGGATGTCCTTCAAGACCATCGAGAGCTCCATGCCCACGGTGGTGATGTCGAGCTCGCTGTCCTCTCGCGTCCAGCTGTCGACGGGGATACCGTCGAAGCCCATGAGCAGCCCGGCGACTCCGCCTTCCGTCCCCTCGACGATCTCCCGCAGGGTCTCATTGAACATCGCATCCGCCTCGCGTTTCCGGTGAACCGTACTGATCGTGCCAGCGCGGCCGACGACGCGTCAACCTCCGCGCACGTCCGACACGCCGCGCTGTGGTCCATCGCCGTCGCCGCCTCGCTCGCGATCGGCCCGCGCGCTCCGCTGTATTGGGACAGCCTCGGCTACGTCGAGCAGGCCCTCACGGGGCGCGTCGGCGGCCTCCTCCTCGGCCGACCGCTCGTCGTCCTTGCGTCGCACCGCGCGACGCGCGGCGCGCTGGCGCTCGGCGCCTCGCCCTGGTCCCTCGAGGCCGTCCGTCGCCACGGCTGGCTCGCCCTCGCCGCCCTCGCCGCTCCCCTCGCCGCCGCCCTCGCCGACCGCGTCGGCCTCGGCCGTCGCGCCGCCCTCGTCGCGGGCCTG
>CAIOSS010001206.1 GCA_903860995.1 uncultured delta proteobacterium
AGGCGAACGCATTGAGGGCGCGCAGGCCAATGGCGCATATTGATCTAAGGTGTCCACCGAGCTCCCTGTGTTGACATGTCGCGTGGTCTCCATCACAGCAAAGCTGTACACAGTAGCCTGTGAGGCATACGAATCCTGGAAGGCATTCGTAGCTTCTTGAACACGATGTGCCCGCACCGCGCGTGCCTGCAATGCCGCAGGCAGTTATCGTGCCATCCGCGTTCTGAGGGTAGCACGATTGGCCACTTGCACAGCCGACTGATGAGATGACGTTGCAAGTTCCGCGATTCGATACGCACGAAGAAACTGCAGCTGAAGAATCCGGTGGCACTGGCGCCGCTGTGCTTCGTAATTCGATGCAGCTGAGTGACGCGATCGCAGTCCCAACTGCGATCGCCATCGATCCAAATCGATTGTTCATCATCACCAACTCCCCCCAATCCCTATCCCGATCAGTCCCGGCCCGCCCGCCCGCCGAACCCCCCCCCCGCTGCCACTCGCCCGCTCGTTCCCGCTTCGCGCCGGTGCCGCCATCAGCAGCACCGCGCCCGTCGCCGCGAGCGCGCCCCCCGCGATGAACCCGATCAAGCTCACCGTCCCCATCGCGTTCGTCGTTGCCGCATCATCCGAGCACCCTGTCCCGCCCTGCACCGCCCCACCACTCATCCCGCAGCTCAGGTTCTCGTTGAACCGCGTGGCCGCGCTGTTCCGCAGCACCAGGCCCACCACGCCAGTCGCGAGCCCCACCGCGCCCACCGAAAGCGCGACGAACCCACCCGTTCGAAGTCCCGATGCCGATCGATGCGTTTCCGTCGGCCGCCTCGCCTCGTTGGCCCCCTCGACCACCGGCACCGCCACCGTCACACGCCGCTCCCCCGCCACCGCCCGCAACTCCACCTCCCGCACGAACGCCCGCTCGACGTTCCCCGGCACGCTCACCGTCGCCTCGGCCGTCTGGTACCCGTCGGCGACCACCCGCACCCGCACGTCCCCCGCGACCACCCGCAGCGGGAAGCTCGTCACTGCCTGCCCATCCACCTCGATGCTCGCGCCGGTCACGTTGCATCGCACCGTGAGCAACCCGACCCGCGCCTGCACCTGCCGCAGCGTCGCCTCGAGCCCCGCGCGCTCCCCCCGGATCCACGCGTCGCCCGTCGAGCCGAAGGCCGAACTCATATGCCCCTCGGCCTCGACCCAGCGCCCGAGCGCCGCCTCCGCCGTTGCCATGCGCCAGAGCGCCCGCGGCTCCCTCGTGCGCTCGTAGATCTCCCGGAACACCCCGAGCGCCTGCTCGTTCTGCCCCTGGCGGAGCATCGCGACCCCGCGTCGATGCTGCTGCTCGATGGGCGACCCCGGCTGCTGCGCCCACGCGCTCCCGACCCCGAGCCACACCGCGAGCCCGAAGCTCGCCACTGCCCGTCCTGCTCCGCTCATCAACAATCCCTCCCGCGAATCAATGAATCTCGATGCCGGTGGTGGTCGTGGCACTCCCGACCTCCTCACCGGCCGACGTCGCGGGCGCCACCATGGGCGTCGCCCGCGGTCGCTGCACCACCGCGGCCGGTCGGGGCCTGATCCCTGCCGCCGGACGCGCGACGACGCCCGGGCCCCCGATCTGCGCCGCCGCCGCTGGCACCACCACCGCTGGCACCACCGCTCCCGCTACCGCCGCCAACTCCACCCGCTCCGGCGGTCGCCGGTCGGCATCGAAATCCACCTCCGTCGCGACGTACCCGGGCGCGCTCACCCGCATCCGATGCCGCTGCCCGTCCCGCGGGAAGCTCCGCGCGCCCCGCCCCGTTCCGAGCGTTTGCCCATCGATCTCGATCTGCGCGAACGCTGGCACTGCCTCCACGGTGACCACATACGGCGTCGCCACCTGCGGTCACGCCCGGCGTTGACCGTGTCGCCCTGCTGCTGTCTCCCAGCGCGAGACCCACCGCCACGACCACGGCGAGGGTCGCCGCCCCTGCCGCGGCGAGAATCATCCCCCGTCGCCCGCTGCCGGCGCCTGCGTCCTGCGCCGCGCCCTCCGCCGCCCGCCGCGCGACCGAGACCTCTTGCCCCGCGACCGACACGCTCTGCACCAGCGTCGCCGCCACCGACCCCACCGGGGCGTTGGGGACCGCTGACTCCGTGTTGAGCGTGGTTGCCGTCTGGAAGTCCTCGTCGCCCGCTCCCGCGGACGTCGCGAACTCCGCTGCCCACTCCTCCCGGACCGCCGGGCTCGCGTACGGCAAGAGCTCCGCCGCCATCGCACGCACCGACGGGTACCGCCCGCCGCGGTCCTTGGACGTCGCGCGCCGGAGCACCTGCTCGACGCCCGCAGGCAACGCCTCGACGTCCGACATCGGCGGAAGCGGCGCGGAGATGATCCCCGTGAGCACGTCGATCATCGCCTCGCCCGGGAACGGACAGCGCCCCGTGATGCACTCGTAGACGATCACCCCGAGGGCCCACTGATCGCTGCGCCCGTCGACGTCCTTCGACTCCCGCGCCTGCTCGGGGCTCATGTAGAACACGGTGCCCATCATCGCGCCGGTGCGTGTGAGCGAGTGCCGCGCCTCGCTGACCTTCGCGATGCCGAAGTCGAGCACCTTCGCGTGCACCTTCCCCGGCCGCGGCACAGACAGGAAGATGTTGTCGGGCTTCAGGTCGCGGTGGACGATGGCCGCGTCGTGCACCGTCGCCACCGCCGAGAACACCGGCAGCAGCAGGTCGACGGCGCTGCGGGTGCTCAGGCGACCCTCGCGATGGAGCCGCGCGCCGAGCGCCTCGCCCTCCAGGTACTCCATCGCGATGAAGGGCACGCCCTCGTGGGCGCCGAGGTCGAGCACGTCGACGATGTGCGGGTGCCGGAGCTTCGCCGTCGCCTCGGCCTCGGCGGTGAAGCGCTCGATCGCCTCCATGTTGTGCATCTGGCTGACGTGCAGGATCTTCAGCGCGACGCGCTTGCCCAGCGGCAGCTGCGTGGCCTCGTACACGGCCCCGAAGGCCCCGGCGCCCAACACTCGCTGGATCGTGTAGCGGCCGAACGCGCTCCCCGCGGCGAGGGTCGTCGAGTCGCTCATCGTGCGTCTGCCACTCCCACCTTAGGTCCAAGGCTCTACCGCCCCGCGAAGGGGAGTGTCATCGCAGGCGGACAGAGCTGGGATTCGGAGTAGGCGACCGGTGAGCGGTTCGACGGTCCCGTCCGTCGCCAGGGCATCGCTGAATCGTCGCCCATGGCGGTCGCCC
>CAIOSS010001207.1 GCA_903860995.1 uncultured delta proteobacterium
ACGGGAGATCTCGATGAATACAGAACACATCCAGTCTCGACTCAACGCACTCACCATCGAGAGATGCGGCTACGATTTGATCGGGTCACTGTACGGCATTCAGAGGAATCAGAACGATCAGCTATTCGCACGCTACTGGGTATGGGCTCGCAGGCTTGGGCTTGAGCATCCGACCGACGACGCCACCATCAGCCGTCACTCCTTTGAAATGTACTTGCAGAGCAATCGGATGGTGCCACTCCGAATCGCAGGCGTCCGGCTCGGCATGGACGTCGAGTCGCTCACCTGCGTCCTGGAGCAGCTGAGCGCAAAGACGTTGATCTCAGACCCCACCCAGCAGACGTACAAGGACGTGGTAGACGAGCATTTTCTTCGTGATTTTTACGCGAATTTCAATGATCTTCGACTTCGGCTATTTAGCGATCACAACTCCTATTGCCGCGCCTTGCACGAGGCAATCCGCCAGGAACTCGGCTGCGTAGTCGTACCCTTGCACTGCGTCACGTCGGCGGCGTTGGGCGAAACGCCACCGGATTATGCTCACGAGTTCGACTGCATCAGCGACGAGCCGATCGGGCTTCGCTATCAAGCGTGGCTGGACACGAAGAAGCCGATGAGCCTTCGTCCCGACGCCTGCGGCCTCCTGCTCTACGTGCAGCAAGAGGCCTTACTCAAGCCACACCTCATGCATGGGGATGAGCCCCACCAGCTCGACCCCAAGAACCGTGACAACCTCAGGGGCAAACTGGCGGCTGCGGCTGCGGCTGCGTGATGGAGCATTACTCAGACGGCAGCTCCAACCTCCACAGCGCTCTGGTTAGCGCCGGCGGGACCATCCGTCGCTTCCCTGGAAAGTACAGGGATACCAGAGTGGACGGCGAACTCCATGGCTGGTTCCGGCGCGTGGTCAGGGAGCAGTTCGATGACGATCCCGACGCTTGCGTCATCGAGCCCAACATCGCTGTCCTCGCGGACCTCGAAGTCCCAACAGGCGATCTCATCGAGAAGGCGAGCATTCAAGTGATCGTCACCCAGGGCGAGTCGATCGAGGACTACTGCATGAAGGAGGACGGCGCGAACCAGGCCCAGTATCTCCGACTGGACTTCGACTTGGGTTGCCTGGGGCCGATGTTCAAGGAGTCGCTTCCGCACATTCATGTGAAGCCGGATCATGAGCCGAGGTTCGCGCTCCACACGGGGCATGTCGTCGCCGAGTTCATCGACATGATCTACCGGAACTACAAGCACGACCTGTGGATGGTCTGGGCGTCGCGGGTTTGGCACGACGAGTTGCGCCGCAGAGGGCGTAATGCGAATACGAGCGTGTTCATGCCGGTCTCTGAGGCATTCAAGGCGAGCCAGATCGGGTACCTGATCAGCCAGAGCAGTGAGCTAAAGCAGATGAAGGCTTCGTGGCGAGCCGCGCGCGAGGAGATGTTTCCACTGCAGATCGATTCGGCACTGAGCTGCGTGAATCTGTGAGATCCAGTGGTTGAGACGGACGCTCGCACCTCACGATTGTCGACGATGGATGGACCTGGTCGTTCGTGCGCCGGCCACAGTCGGCTCCCGGTTGGAGGGCCGCGGAGACAGCTCTTTCCGTCCTGTCAGAACTTGGCTACGATGGCGGTCTCAGAGTTCGCGCGAGGGGGATCAGGTCACGACATGCTGATGCGAAGGTTGGTGTTGGGGGGGCTCTTGTTCGTGGTTCCGTCGGTCGCACGTGCGCAGCAGCACGGCACCGGACTGATCGAAGACGACCCGGCGGACATCGCCGCCACGCCCGAGGGAGACGCGCCCGTGCGGGGCGAGGTTCCGCCGCGCTTCGACCTGAGCGAGGCCTTTCCGCGCCCCGGGAGTCAGGGGTCGCTCGGCACCTGCGTGGGCTGGGCGCTTTCGAACGTAGAGTCGTTTCACGAGTACGAGGCCCGCGCGATCAGCCTGCCCAGCCAGGGCCCCGCGTACAGCCCGCTCTTCATCTACGCCTTCGCGCGCGCCGCGAGCGACGTCGACTGCTCCGGCGGCTTGCAGATCCTGCGAGCGCTCGGAGTTCTCCGCGACCGGGGCGTCGCGAGCATCGGGTTGATGCCGTACGCCGACGACCGATGCAACGTGGCGCCTGACGACGCGGCGATCGCCGAAGCGCGGGCCAACCGCATCGCGTCGTGGGCGAAGGTCAACGAGCACGACGCGGGAGAGCTGAAGTCGTACCTGGCGGCGCGGCAGCCCGTGATCATCAGCATGCGCACCAACGACGCGCTGGTACGCCTGGGGCCGGAGACGTACACGGGCTCGAGCGGGGAGGACGGCGGTGGGCATGCGGTGGTGCTCGTGGGCTACGACGACAGTCGACACGCGTGGAAGATCCTGAACTCCTGGGGGCCGAACTGGGGAGACCACGGCTACGGCTGGATCGCGTACTCGGCCTGGAACGATCTCGTGCGCCACGCCTACGTGACCGAGCGCCTCGCGGACCGTCCGCCCGAGCCGCCGACACCCGAGCCGGAGCCCGCGCCGACGCCCGAACCTGGTCCGTCCCCGGCCCCGGTGGTCGATCGGTCGCAGTTGGACGACGACCTGCGACTCGGCCTGGACAGCGAAGAATTGGGCCGGGCGTTTGGGGAGTACGGCGCGGGGGTGAACGCGAGCTTCGTCGACAGCTACGCCGTCGACGGCGCGGTGCGCTTCAACGCGGTCTTCCGCCGCAACGCCCCGGGCTACGCCTGGAACTGGAACGCCACCTCGGAGACGTTCTCCGCGCAGGCCGAGGCCCTTCAGCGCCAGGGCCTCTCCATCGCCGGGATGCGGGTGCTGGAGCTTCCCGACGGGCCGCGCTTCCTCAGCTACTGGGCGCGCGGATCGAACATGACGACGTGGTCGACGAACTACCAGCGCGCCGGCTTCGTCGCGCTCGTCGATGACCGGAGCGCCCGCGGCTGGCAGCCGCGCTCGATGAGCGCCACCGCCACCGGTGGCCGCGACTACTTCCATGTCGTGTGGCAGCCGCGGCGCGGGCAGCCCGAGGTCCTCGCGAGCTGGTTCGACCGCTCGGAGACCTATGCTGCGACCGCGGCGCGATGGCGGGCGGCCGGGTTCCAGGCGACGCAGGTCATCCCGATCGTGCATGGCGATCGGACGTATTTCCACTCGCTCTGGCGACGGCAGAGCGAGCCGACGTCGTGGTCGCTGTTCGACAGTGCTCGCTCGTTCGGCTCGACCAGCGACGGCTTCGTGGCGCGGGGCTTCTCGCCCGCCACCATCGAGGTGACGGTGCAGAACAACACCCCGTACTTCCACTCGCTCTGGCGGCGCGCAGGCCGCAGTTGCGCGTGGAACTGGAACCTCGACGAGAGCCACCTCCGTGGCTTCGAGGCGCGGCAGCGCGCCCAGGGCCGACGCATCTCCTGGCTGCGCACGTACGTGGGCACCGGCTGGCAGCGCTACGTCGCGGTGGCCTGTCGGGACTGATCGGCTTCGGCGATCTCCGGTCGCCCGCTGAGCGTCTCGGCGATCCATCGCCCGAGCTCGTCCCAGGGGCCATCGCCGGGCGCCACGGCGAACACCCCGACGCGGTGCTCCTCTCGGAAGCCGGCCTCGAACCACGCCGCGGCGTCGTCTGTCCGTTGCGGACTCAACAACACGGCCGCGCGGCAGGCCCCGCCGAACTCCGGCCAACGGAGCGCGTCGTGGTACCCGTGGGCGCTGTCGAAGGCCTTTCCGAGCGCGTCGTGGCCGACCCGATACTTCGCGTCCAAGGCCAACCACGCGGTGCGCTCGCCTTCGCGCCACGTCACCACGATGTCGGGTCGGCGCGCGCGGCTCACGCTCCGGCGTGTGTTGGGAACACTGGCCATCCAGCTGCTGAAGGTCGGATTGAACAGGATCGACACCGCGAGTGCCTCGCCGCTCCCATCGAATCGGGCGCCTTCTCCGGTACCCCCTTCGAGCAGGCGTTCCAGCCTGATCGAAGTCCACGCCACCGCCGACCCGAGCCGGTGGGCCAGCGCCCGCTGCACGGCGAGGAAGCACCACATCTCGTAGAGCTCGAAGGTCGGCCGGGTGGACGCCGACAGCGCGCCGGCCGCGTGCTGGAACCGGGGCGCCAGGATGAGCCGCGCCAGCCGATGCACTCGGGCGTAGGCCGGGTCGTCGCGCACGACGAGCAGCGCCGACCCGGTGGCCGGAGCCGGTCGGAGGGTCGCGAGGAAGGAGCGGCGACGGAGTCGGTCGATGCGCTCGGCGGCGGTGTCGAGCGCGGCCGCTCGCCCTTCGCACCACGCGACGGTGTCATTGAGTTCGTCCGGCTTCACCCGTCGGAGCGCCGCGGCGGCGTCATGCAGGGTCCGATGTACCCGCACGCAGAGCCACGCGAGGTGACGGTTGGCCGGGTGGTCGAGGGTGTCTTCGACGGCGCGCTGCGGGACCTCGGGCGGCAGCCCTTCGAGCTCGAGGTTCTTCGTCGGATCGAGCCACGCGGCGACGGCGGGGTGGTGCGCCAGCCACGCGACTGTCTCCCGATCGGCGGCGTGCGTGCGATGGAGGGGCACGTCCTCGATCGGATGAAGCACCCGAACGCGAGGGCGCTCGATCACCCGACGCAGCGCGCGCTCCCAGGAGTCGAGCAGCGGCAGCACGGCCTCGGCCAGGCGCACCGAGGCCACGCCGTCCAGTCCGACCGCTCCGCCTCGCGGGGCCTGCACGCCGATGCCAAGCGAAGGAAGCCACGCCTCCAACTCTCCGAGCATCGTCGCCCAGAGTTCGGGCTTGAGCTTGGCGGGGGTCGGTCGAATCACCACTG
>CAIOSS010001208.1 GCA_903860995.1 uncultured delta proteobacterium
CGGCAGGTCGCGCGCGGCGTCGTGTTCGTCGCGGGCGGCGCGTCGCTGGTGGCGCGGCTCGCGTAGCGCCTGCGCCATCGACCAGCACTGCTCGTGCGGGCGCCGTGCTCGGTCCGTCGAGTGCTCGCCATCGGCCGCGCGGCGTCCGTCCGGCCGGAGGTGGCCGCGTGCCAACGCCCGCGCAGCGCCTGCGGTGCCTTGGCGCGAGCCCCGGCGCGGGCTCAGCGGCGGCGGGAAGGGCATCCGCGTGGGGATGACATGGCCCGGACTGGGTCTGTTCGGAGCAGGATGAGGGCGTGGCGAGGGGCGCGCGGCTTCTGGACGGGCGCCGTCGACGCGGCGCGCGCTACCCGCGGCGCTCCTGGCAGTGGCCTTCACCGTTGAAGTGGCCGACGGTTGAGGAGAGGTACGTGATGAAGTCGCGCAGCGTGCGCACGTTGGGCACGGGGCCCGCGTTGTACTGCGTCATCGGGAGGCTGGTGAGCTGCACCATGCCGAGCTCTTCGAGGGTGACCTCGTGGTCGCCGTTGGCGTCGGCGGCGGCGATGGCGTCGAAGCGGGTGCGCCCGCCGGGGCGAGCGGGCACTCGCGCTGTGGCGCTGACATGCAGTTCAGCCGTGGTCCGATGACCGGTCGCGACGGACGCGTCGCGCGACTGCGAGTCCCCAGAGTGCGAGCAGGACGAATCCGTAGCGGCGGCCCGCCCGGCCTGCACCCACCGTCGCGACGTCGCAGGCGGACTCCGCCGCGGCCGTCCGCGAGTCGATCGCCAGCGGAGTCGCCGCGTCCGACGATGGCTGCGCGGCAGCATCGGCTGCGTCCGCGGCGCCGGCGTCTCCCCCGACCGCGGCGCCGGCGTCGACGGCTGGCGGCGGGAGCAGGCTCGGGTCGCGCACGCAGTGTGTCGCCGCTTCGTTGCACAACCAGCCCTCCGGGCATGCCTCGCAGTCGGGGGTGGTGCACTCGCGCGCGGGGCCTGTCGGGAGGCACGCCAGCGACTCGTCGCACTGCGCCGCCGACGCGCAGACGTCGCCCTGCGCCCCGGGGCGCTCCTCTGGCAGCGCGACCCAGGACGGCGCCGCGTAGCCGGTGGACTCCGCGGCGCGCGCCGCCTGCTCGCGGATCCAGTCACTGAAGGAATCGACGCGGGTGTAGATCGGCGAGTCGCAGGCCGTCGCCGCGCCGCGCG
Source organism: uncultured delta proteobacterium (assembly GCA_903860995.1). GTDB lineage: Bacteria > Myxococcota_A > Polyangia > Polyangiales > SCUS01. The sequence goes on from CAIOSS010001208.1 coordinate 1,190, forward strand.
AGAGCACGCCGAAGACCTCGCCGAGCTCGTCGAGCGCCGGGCCGCCAGAGTCGCCGCGGCAGGTGCCCGTGTCCGCGAGCCACTCATTGCCTTCGAGCGCGACGATGCCGCGCGTGACCGCGCGCCCGACGAACCGGACCTGGAGCGCATCGCGCATCCGGCGTTGCCCGGCACCGTCGCCGTTGCTGTTCGTCCCGCCGAAGCCGACCGCGGTGAACGACTCGGCGATGACCGGCGGGAGGTCGAGCCGAGGTCGAACCAGCCCCACCGTGGTGATCGGAGTCGTCAGGCGCAGCAGGGCGATGTCGTTTCCACACAGCGGTGCGCCGGTCGAGCCGGGCGGCGTGAGCACCTCGGCCACGGTCGCGAACCGACCACGCTGCGAGATGGCCTCGTCGGTCGTGACGAAGAACGACGCCGCCGCGTAGGTTGGCTCCGTCAGCGTGATCGTGCGGGCGATGCCGCCGACGGTGCCGTTCGAACAGGCGACGCCGCCCTCGGCGACGTGCGACACGCAGTGCCGTGCGGTGAGCACGAGCGTCGGCGCGATCAGCGATCCGGTGCACGAGCCGAGGCCCGCGCCCCGAAAAATCGCGATGCCGACGACGTTGGCGTGCACCGTGTCGGGAGAGCCGCCAGCGATGGGCTGCGACACGCGCTCGGCGCGGTCATTCGCGCCGCAGGCGGCGAGGCTCGATACGAGCGCGGCTGCGGCGATCGACTGCCGGGTCTTGGTCAACTTCATGGGTGGGGGACCTCTCAGAAGGTCAGCATAAAGCTCTCGCGGAGGGTGCCGGAGGAGACGACGAGC
>CAIOSS010001209.1 GCA_903860995.1 uncultured delta proteobacterium
CCCCACGGGCACCGCGCCCCCGCCCGGCGCCCCCGCGGCCGGCGGCTCGCTCGTCACCTCCACCCTCGCCCTCAGCGGCGACTGCGCGGCGCTCCAGCTCCCCGAGGCCTCGGTGCGCGTGATGCCGTCCGAGGGCGCGATCAACGTCGTGGCCATCAATGGGCACCGGTGCTCCACCGCGTGTTCGTGAAGCTCGGCGACGTCACCGCGGGGCAGACCGTGGACGTCTGCCGCCTCGGCCGCCGCTGCCAGCAGAACATCCAGGTCGGCGTCGGCCCGAGCCTCTTCCTCAACCACGGCCCCGGCGTCGCCGGTACGGTCACTGTGACCGAGTCCGCGCCCGCCGACGGGCGGATGAACGTCACGCTCAACGGCGTGACCCTGCCCATGAACCAGGGCGCCGAGCGGTGCGTCGTCAACGGCTCGCTCGCCACGACGGGCTTCTCGCAATGACGGCGTGCGGCCCGCGCCGCCACCCCGACGGCTGGCTCTGCCGGAGGATCAGCGTGCGCCCGGCCCACGGCCTCCGATGTGGAAGGACACTGCGGGCTTGAGGTCACTTCGACCCCTCGCAGGACGGCAACAAGGACGCCGTGCCGGCCTGGAAGAAGGGGCAGTAGCGCCCGGGAGCCGCCGCGCGGCGGAGGGGTCAGGTCCGCGGTGGGGCGAGCCAGCGGGCGAGGGCGTCTGGGTCGAGGGACACCAGCGCGTCGCCCACGGCCTCGGCGCCGTCGGTATGGATCTTCTGAAGCAGCGCCTCCCGCTCGGCGTCGGTGACGGCGCGCGCGAGCCGACTCTCCGCGACCCGTACGACGGTCGGCAGCACGAGTATGACGCCTTCCCGGAGGCCTTCACTGTGTTGCTGTCGCATGTACTCGTAGGCCTCCGTGAGATCGACCATCAGCTCCTCCGTCAGTCGCTCGCCGCGCCTTTGCGCCGCCAGTAACACCTGTACCACCTCGGCGAAGAGGGCGCGCCCGCGGGGCAGCGCGCCGTAGTGGGTCCGCAGCGCGCGGAGCGCGGCCCTGAGCGTCGCGCCCGCGCCCATGAGGCGGAGCGGCAGCGTGTAGTCGCTGTCGTCGAGCTCGGAGAGCACGACGAGCCCGAGCGGGAGCGCCGAGCCGAGGTCGTAGAACCCTCGCGGCCAGCCAACGAAAGGAGTCGCGCGGAGAGCGATCAGCGCCCCGTCCGGGCGTCCTCCGCAGAGCAGCCTAGGACTGCTCAGCGCCGTCGCGTTGGGAGAGCGATCGGGCGTGGCGGTGGTTGAGGATCTTGCGCAGGCACGCGAGGACGTCCTCGACGCCAGGCGCCTCGTGGAAGGGCTCGAACAGCACAGCGGTCTCGGTCATGCGACCGATGAGCCCGAGGGCGCGTCGCTCGGCGGCCCGTCGCGGGTCGGGGACGAACATCACATCGGCGCGCTGCGAGGGCGGCGCAGGGACCTCGACCTCACGCTCCAATCGGCCGAGGTCGTGGAGCAGAAGGTCGAGGATCTCCTTCGCGAGGGTGTCGAACGGCGCCGCCATGCGGGCGTCGCAAGTGCGCGCGCCGTGCCGTGAGAAAGCATCGAGGAATCAAGCGTGCGAGGGGTGGCGGCAGGTGGCGGCGAGGTGGCGGCGGTGGATGGCGGCGGCGCAGACGTCAAGGGGATGGGTCATGGGCGAAACACCTTCCTGTATGGCCCGTCGGGCCATCGACGATGCATCACGACGCGCGAGGCCAGGGAATGGGTCTGTCGCCCCGCTCGCAGCTCAGCTCCGCTCAGCCCCGCAGCGACACCAGCAGCGCGCCCGCCCCGCCGAGCTCGTCGGGGGCCGTGCGGAAGGCGTCGACCTCGTTGGCCGCGGGCGCCGCTGCGAGGGCCTTCACCACCGCCTCGCGGAGCACCGACACGCCGTCGGGGGAGTTCTTCCCGCGGCCGCAGATGATGCTCACGCAGCGCGCCCCGCGCGCCCGGCGCGAGCGCACGAACTCCTGCGCCCGCGCGCTCGCCTCCACCGCCTCCAGCCGGTGCAGGTCGCAGGACTCTGTCGGAAGCGCGAAGCGACCCAGCGCCTCCAGCGCGAACTCGTGCCCGCGGCGGAAGCCCACCACCGTGCCGTCCGCGCGCCAGTCGACGGTGAGCCCGCCGCCCCCCTCCGCCGCCGCGCGCTTCAGCTTCGTCTCGAGCGGCACCGCCCGGGGCTTCACCGCGCCTTGCGGGTCGCTCGCGCTCACCCGCGCGGCCTTCGCCGCCAGCGGCGCCACGCCCATCATCGCCGACGCGAACAGGCTGTTCTCGTCCGGGCGCCACACGTCCACCTCCGCGCGCTTCGCCGGCGCCTTCGCCGCGGGCGCGCTCGCCTTCGCGGGCTTCGCCTTCTCCTGCGGCAGCCCGAGCCACTTCGCGTGCTCGGCCCGCGCCTCGGCCTTCTTCTTCTCCTCCGCCGCCTTCGCGTCGACGACCGCCTGCAGGTCGTCCTTCACGCGCTGCAGCGCCGCGAAGGGGTGGTTTGCGTCAGGCTTGTTCTTTCGGCTCATGGTTGCGCCGGCGCCCGGAACCTCGCCCGCAGCGCCGTCTGCGCCGCCAGCAGGCCCGCCAGGAGGCCGTCCTCGAAGTGGAAGTCGGAGTCGTCGAGCTCGCGGAAATCGTGGGCGTTGCGGACGTCTTCCGCGGTGAGCCCCGGCCGCAGCCGGCGCGCCAGCGAGAGAACCTTCATCTCCTGGTGCTCCACCATGCGGCGGAGCAGGTCTTCCATGGCGTCGTACATCTCCGTGTCCATCGCTCCAGCCACTCCGCTCTACCGTCCGCCCAGCGACTGCGCCAGCACCGCGGGGACATCGACCTCGACCACCTCCACGAGGTGCTCGTTGTGCGGGTGCAGCACCACCGAGCACCCGGTCCGCGGACAATGCCCCAGACACCCCGTCGCCGTCACCCACACCCTCGCCGCGATGCCCGCCGTCGCGCGCTTCAGCGTCGCGAACACCGCGGGCCCGCTCGCGCCGCAGCCCGAGCGCAGCGGGTCGTCGGGCCGCCGCGCGTGGGTGCACACCAGCAGGTGCACCCGCGGCCGCAGGGTGGAGGGCCTCATCGGGGCGCCGGGCCCAGCGCCCGCAGGTGGACCTCGGCGTGCCCGCGCCACGGGTCGTCGGGCGCCGCGCCGTCGAGGTAGCGCCGCCACGCCGCCCTCGCCGCCCGCCGGTGCGCCTCGGCCTCCCCGGTCACGGGCGCCACGCCGAAGTCATTGCCCGCCGACCAGGCCCGCGCCACCGCCTCGTGCGCCACGCCCTGGTAGTAGAAGCGGTCGTACGCCGGCACGTAGAACACCCCTTCGCCCGACAGCGCGTCGATGAGCGCGCCCGGGTCGAAGCCGGGCCCCATGCGCAGCGCTCGCATCCGCGCCAGCACGTCGTCGGACGCCGCCCGCACGGCCGTCGCGGCGTCGGGCGCCGGGTCGAGGTGCGCGCGGTCGCGGGCGATGGCGAGCCCCAGCCAGCCGAGGGCGTACCCGGGCCGCAGCGCCACGCAGGCCACGTAGCTGTCGATCGCCGCGCCCATGTCGCCCAGCGCCTGGAACTCATCCCCCAGGTTGCCCAGCACCGTCGATCGCGTCGGTTCGGTGACCGGCAGGCGCAGCAGGGCGAGGTAGTGGTCCCGCGCCGCGGGGTGCTCGCCCCGCCAGGTGTGCACCACCGCGAGGGTGAAGTGCGCGTCCTGCGCCGCCGGGCCTTCGGGGTCGAGCTCGAGGGAGCGCGTGGCGTCGCGGGCGGCGCCGTCGAGGTCGCCGAGGCGCTCGCGGAGGTGCGCCGCGGCGGAGAGGGCGCGCGGGTCGTCCGGGCGCAGCGCGAGGGCGCGGTCGTAGTCCGCGAGGGCCTCGCGG
>CAIOSS010001210.1 GCA_903860995.1 uncultured delta proteobacterium
CACCAGGCCCAGGGCGGCGAACACCGCACGCTTCTGCACCCGCGGGCGCGCCGGGCCCGCGGCGGTCGCGGGGAGGGTCGTGGAGGTGTGCGGCGACGAGGTCGTCGGCGCGAGCGGCGGGGCGGAGATCGGGCCGGTCGTCGAAGATGGGCCCCCCGGCGAGGAGACCAGCGAGCGCGACGCGGCGGTGGCGGGGTCGAGGGCGTCGAGCTCGGCGAGGAGCTCGCGGGCGCTGGCGTATCGGTCGTCGGGGCGCTTGGCCATGCAGCGCGCGATCACCCGCTCGACCTCGGGCGTGACCGCGGGGTTGAGGGCCGAGGGCGCCTCGGGCTCGTCGCGGCACAGGGCGATGATGACGTCCATCGCGGCGTCGCCGCGGAAGGGCCGCGCGCCGGTGACCATCTCGTAGAGCACGACGCCCAGCGAGAAGAGGTCGGTGCGGGCGTCGGTGGGCTTCCCCGCGGCCTGCTCGGGGGACATGTACCCCGGGGTGCCCATGATCTGGCCGGGCATGGTCATCGCGGCGGCGGTGACGTCCTGGTCGTGGCCCACCGCGGCGGGCTCGTCGCGGCGCGCCAGGCCGAAGTCGAGGATCTTCACCTCGCCCTCGTCGGTGATCATCACGTTGTCGGGCTTGAGGTCGCGGTGCACCACCGAGCGCTCGTGGGCCTTGGCGAGGCCGCGGGCGACGTCGCGCGCGATGCGCAGCGCCGCGGCGAGGGGCAGCGGCGCGCCCGCGATGCGGCTCGCGAGGCTCGAGCCCTCGACCAGCTCCATCGCGATGAACACCCGCCCCTCGGACTCGCCCACCTCGTACACGGTGGCGATGCAGGCGTGCGTGACCGCCGCCGCCGCGCGGGCCTCGCGCTCGAAGCGCCGCCGCCGGTCGGCGTCGCCCGTGAAGGCCGGGGGCAGCACCTTGAGCGCGACGGTGCGCCGGAGCTTCTCGTCCACCGCCCGGTACACCACGCCCATGCCTCCCTGGCCGAGCTTCGACTCGACCAGGTAGCTCCCGAGGTGTCCTCCGATCAGCTCGTCGCTCATGGACCGAGCCCGCACACTAGCACCGCCCCCCGGCGCCCCGGCCTCCTCCGACGAATCGTCCACGGGCCTGTAAGACCCGCCCAACGGCGGCGTTGTTCACGCACTCGAAGGAGGTTCGTCGATGCGCTGCTCATGGGCCCGTGGGGTGTCTCTTTCCGTGCTGTCGGTCGCGTCGGTCGCGTCGGCCCAGCGGCCGCCCGACCGCGGGGAGTCGCTCGCGCTCGCGCTCGAGCCCCTGATCCTACGCACGCCGCGGGAGCAGCCTCACCTCACCATCGCCGGGACCTTCGGGGCGCTCGAGCACGGCACCACCGGCACCCTCGCGGCCTACGGGTACGACCGCGGCGCCGCGATGTCCCTCGGGCTCAACGCGCGGCTGGTGTTCCCGCTGGAGGGCTGCCGTTGCATGACCCACGGTGTCGACGCCAGCGTGCTGTGGTCCAACGGCACCACCCTCGGCGCGGGGGGGGCTTCGGCCTGGGAGCGCGGGATCATCGACCTCGGGTACGCCTTCCGCGTCGAGCTGCCCTGCATGCGCCGCGGCACCCGCCGCTGGTGGGTGACGGGCACCGTCGGCGTCTCGGGCCAGCGTCGCCGACGCGGGCCTCGGCGACGTCGCCGCGGCCGACACCGCCGGGCTCAACGAGCGCACCCTCGCGGGCCAGCGCTACGACCACGTCGCCCTCGGCTGGCACTTCGGCGCCGACCTGGAGGTCGTCTTCGACAAGACCGCTGGTGGGCTTCGGCGTCGACCTGCGCGACCTGCGCGGCCTCGACACCGACCAGGCCCGCACCTTCCTCCTCGGCGCCAACCTCCGGGTGGGCCTCGACCCGGGGCTCTGATCTCCCCAGTCCCGAGCGCTGGGCGCTGGGTCGGCGCGGCGTGCTTCGACCCGGCCTTCCCGGGGGCGTTTCCGTTTCGCGTGGCGGAGGCGACGTGGGCGCGCGCGCTGCTGGAGGCGCTGCGACCGCACGCGCGGCCGGGGCAGCCCGGGGTGCGCGCCGTCCTACGCCGCCGTGGGGGCCTTCGGCCGACCCAGCCCGATGAGCTTGGCGATCTCGATGGCGGGCACCGGCAGCAGCGAGAGGCCCACCGTCACGGCGACCTCGGTGAAGGTCCAGACGTGGTCGGTGCGGAACACCGGCTGCAGCCCCGGCACCACCAGCGCCATCACGTGAATGGCGCCGGACACCACCACCGCCACCACCAGCAGCGGGTTGGAGAAGATGCCCAGCTTGAAGATCGACGCCGTGCGCGAGCGGCAGTTGAAGGCGTGCGCGAGCGGCGAGAGCGCCAGCAGCGTGAACACCATCGACAGCTTCGAGCGCTCGGCCTCGTGGGGGGTGCTCCCCGCCCACATGGGCAGCGCGTAGATGACCATCGCCGCGGCGGCCATGAGCGAGCCCACCACCAGGATGCCGATCCAGTCGTTGCGGCCCATGATCGGGGCGTCGGGAGCGCGAGGGGCCTCGTGCATCTGGCCCGACTCCGGGGGGTCGACCCCCAGGGCCAGCGCCGGGAGACCGTTGGTCACCAGGTTGATCCAGAGGATCTGCAGCGCCGTCAGCGGCGGCACCGCGTGCGGCGAGAAGAAGCTCGCCACGAACACGGCGATGCACAGCCCCGCGTTGGAGCTCAGCAGGAAGAAGATCGACTTCTGGATGTTGCGGTAGATCGCGCGGCCCTCGCGCACCGCCTCGACGATGGTCGCGAAGTTGTCGTCCTGCAGCACCATGTCCGCGGCCTCGCGGGCCACGTCGGTGCCCCCGCGGCCCATCGCCACGCCGATGGCGGCCTGCTTGATGGCGGGCGCGTCGTTGACCCCGTCGCCGGTCATCGCCACCACGTCGTGCCGCCCCTGGAGCAGCTGCACGATGCGCAGCTTGTGCTCCGGGTCGACCCGCGCGAACACCCGCACCTGCGGCAGCACCTCGACCAGCGCCACGTCGTCCATGGCCCGCAGGTCGTCGCCGGTGAGCGCCTTCGCGCCCTCGCGCCAGAGCCCCAGCTCCTTCGCGATGGCCACCGCCGTGATCGGGTGGTCGCCGGTGATCATCACCACGCGAATGCCCGCGACCCGCGCCGCCTCGACGGCCGCCTTCACCTCGGCCCGCGGCGGGTCGATCATCCCGACCATGCCCAGGTAGGTGAACTCCCGCTCGGCCTCGTCGCGGTCGACGTCGCCGTCGCCCAGGCGGCGCTCGGCCATCGCGAGCACCCGCAGCGCCTTGGCGGACATCGCCTCGGCCTTCGCCAGGATGGCCGCGCGCCGCGCGTCGTCGAGCGGCACCACGCCCTCCGCCGTGAGGCACTTCGTACAGAGCGGCAGCAGCACGTCGATGGCGCCCTTGCTGCGCGACACCACCACGTCGGCGCCGTCGACGCGCTCGCGGGTCACCACGGTCATGCGCTTGCGCGCGCTGTTGAAGGGGATGGTGAGCAGCGACGCGCGGCCCTTCATCGCCACGTCACGGTGCACGTCGGCCTTCTCGCCGAGCACCAGCAGCGCCCCCTCGGTGGGGTCGCCGGTGAGCTGCACCTCGGCGCCGGGGCGGCGCAGCAGCGAGGCCGTGTTGGCGATGACCGCAGCCAGGATGGCCTGCTTCGCCGCGTCGGGCAGCGCCGGCACCTTCACCCCCGCCGCGCGGAACTCCCCCACCATGTGGGCGCCCTCGCCGGTGACCTCGAGCTCGAGGCCGTCGACGACGAGCGACCGCACGGTCATCTCGTTGCGGGTGAGCGTGCCGGTCTTGTCGGTGCAGATGACGGTGGCGCACCCGAGGGTCTCCACCGCGGCGAGCTTACGCACCACGGCGCCGCGCTGGGCCATGCGCTGCATGCCGAGCGCGAGGGTGATGGACGTGATGGCCGGCAGGCCTTCGGGGATGACCGCCACCGCGACGCTCACCGCCGTCAGCAGGAGCACGTGCCACGCGACGTGGCCCTTCACGAAGCCGATGACGAACAGCAGCGCGCTCAGGGCGAGGGTGACCCAGAGGATCTGCGCGGAGAACTGGTCGAGCCGCTCTTCGAGGGGCGACTGCTGCTTGACCACCTCGCTGAGCATCTTGCCGACGCGGCCCACCTGGGTCTCGCGGCCGGTGGCGACGACCACGCCGCGCGCCTCGCCGTGCACCACGGTGGTGCCCGAGAAGGCCATGGTCACCTGGTCGCCCACGCCCGCGCCCGCGGGCACCACCGCGTCGACGACCTTCTCGACGGGGGTGCTCTCGCCGGTGAGCTCGCCCTCGACGGTCTGCAGCTCGGTCGCGCACACCAGCCGCAGGTCGGCCGGGACCTTGTCGCCCGCCTCGAGCAGCACGAGGTCGCCGGGCACCAGCTGCCGGGCGTCGGCGTGCACGATCTCGCCGCTACGCCGCACCTTGCAGCGCGCGGCGGAGAGCTTCATCAGGGCGTCGAGGGCCTTCTCGGCCTTGCGCTCCTGGTAGAAGCCGATGACCGCGTTGACGATCACGATGGTGAGGATGGCGATGGCGTCGCTGAAGCGCGCGAGGCCGTGAGGGCCGCCGGGCTCGTGGCCCATGGTGGCGACCCCGACGGCGATGCCCGCGGCCACCAGCAGCGTGCCCACCAGGGGGTTGAGGAATTGCCCGAGGATCTGCTTGATGACCGAGGGCTTCGGCGGGGGCGGGAGCGCGTTGGGGCCGAACTGCTCGCGCAGGCGCTTCACCTCCTCGGTGGTGAGGCCACGGTCGAGGTCGGTGCCGCGCTCGCGCGCGACGTCCGCGACGGACATCGCGTGCCATGAAAGTTGCTGTTCGGCCATCAGTGGGCGCGCACCATAGCGGAACGCCCTCCCCCCGCAACACTTCGCGACCGCGGAGGGTCAACCTACGACGGGCCGAACATTCGCCCCAGCGCCGCCGGGTCGAGCGTCGCGCGCACCCTCACCCGGTCGTCGTCGGCCCGCGCGGTGAGGTCCGGCAGCGCCGCCGAAGCCCTCGCGAGGGCCGCCGCCACCGCGGTCGCGCCCGCTGCGCCGTCGCAGCGCACCGTGGCCTCCAGC
>CAIOSS010001211.1 GCA_903860995.1 uncultured delta proteobacterium
CGTTGCTCATCGCTTGCGTGGCTTCTGCCACGCGGCGCTCTTCGCGCCTTGCGGTGCTCGCGCCTCGACCACCCAACCCTTCAAGTCCCCTGTGGAAAGGTACTAGCACAGCCCGGCCGCCGATGGCCGTTAGGGGACGAGCGACCAGCGGGCGCTTCTAGCGCAACATCCCGCTCAGTCGCGGGGCGCGCTCGCGTCGGGGTAGCCCCCGTCCGGGCACACCCGGAACACCTCGTCCTCGGCGCAGAAGCTCAGCACGCAGAGCCGGAGGCGGCCGCAGGTCGCGCCGCGGTTGCAGTCCTCGTCACGGGCGCAGGGCACGCCGCCGTCACGCACGGCCTCCGGGGCGGAGACACAGGCCGCCAACGTAAACGCGAAGAGCAGGAACCATCGTCGGGCCATCACCCTCGACGCTACCACCACGCTCCCAGTGATTCCCGCGCGTTCAGGGCCCGACGCCTGCGTCGGTCACCGCCGTGTCGGTCGTCGGCGCATCGGTCGTCGCCCCGTCCGTCGTCGGCACATCGTCGACGCATCCGCCGCCGTCATCGCCGTCGGTGCGCGCGCTGCAATCGGTGCTCGCATCCGCCAACGCATCGCTGCTCGCGTCGCTGCCGCCGCCCGCGTCGAAGGGCGCGCCTGCATCCACGCTCCCGCCCGCGTCGAAGCCGAAGCCCGTGTCGGGCGTCGTCACCGGCGGCGCGTCCGCCGCCGCGCTCGCGTCGAAGCTCGGCGGCGTCGTGTCGGTCAGCACGCCGAGGTCCGTGGTGGGGCCGCCGCGGTCGGTCGCCACGCCGACGTCTACGCTCGCCGCCGCGTCCTGGGTGCGGCCCGGCGAGGAGTCGTCGTCCGTCACCGGGATCATCGGCCGCGGCGTGAACACGCACCCCGCCAGCGCCGCGCCGATCACCACCCACCGTGCGCCGATCATCGTCGCCCGCGCGCCAGCCCCGTCGCCACGCCGCCATCGCACGAGCGACCCACCGCGTCGGCGGTCACGTCCCCCGTCGCGTCGGCCGACCCATCGCAGGTCGCGTCGGGCACGTCCGCCGCGCCCGCGTCGCCCGACTTCGTCGCCGTCGGATCGCACGGCCGACCCTGCTCGTCCAGGTAGCCGGCGTCACCCCCGTCGCCCACCGGGCGGCAGCGCGAGTCGGCCGGCGCAGGCGGAGCGTCGGTCGCCGCGGCGTCGCCGAACCAGGGCGCCCCGCTGTCCGCGCTCGGGATCACCCCCGTCGCCGAGTCGGCCCCGAACGCACCCCCCGCATCGGTCGAGGCGTTGGCGAGGTCACCGCCGTCCGGGTCGAAGGGGATCATCGGCCGCGGGGTGAACACGCACCCCGCCGCGAAGACCAGCACCACACCCGTCACACGCTTCGTCGCCGACCACACCCCTCCAGGCTTTGCACGGCCCGGGCCATGCTCGCCCGCGCTTCGGACCGCCAGCCCGCCCGCGACATGCGAAGCCCGTCGGTGGTGTGTTCCCATGAGCGCCCGGCACACTACGGCACAGGCCGATCACTCGTCCAGGAGGCCATACTCCTTCAAGCGCCGGTAGAGCGTGCGCCGCGGCATGCCCAGCACCACCGCCGCGCGGACCTTGTTCCAGTTGACCTGCTCCAGGGCGTCGACGATGCGCTGCCGCTCGCTGGCCTTACGCACCCCTGTAAACGCCCCGCCCGCCGCGGGCCCCGGCGTCACGGCCGCGGTCACCGCCGCCGACACCAGGGGCGCCGCCGCCCGCGGGAGCGCCAGCGCGTCGGCCTCGATCACCGGCCCGTCGGCCAGCACCGAGGCGCTCTCCAGCACGTGCCGCAGCTGGCGCACGTTGCCCGGCCAGTCGGCCCCGAGCAGCCGGGTCATCGCCTCGCGCGAGAGCCGCTTGCGGGACCCGCCCTGGCCCTCGGCGAAGCCCGCGAGGAAGTGCGCCGCCAGCGCGGGGATGTCCTCCACGCGCTCGCGCAGCGGCGGCACCCGCAGGGTCACCACCGACAGCCGGTAGAAGAGGTCTTCGCGGATGCGCCCCTCGTGGGTGAGCTCGACGAGCGGGCGCTGCGTGGCGGCGATCACCCGCGCGTCGACGGCCTCGTCCTGCTCGGCGCCCACCGGCCGCACGCGGCGCTCCTGGAGCACCCGCAGCAGCTCGACCTGCATCCGCGGGGACATCTCCCCCACCTCGTCGAGCAGCAGCGTGCCGCCGTTGGCGCTCGCGATGAGCCCCTTGCGGTCGCGGTCGGCGCCGGTGAAGGCCCCGCGCACGTGGCCGAACAGCTCGCTCTCCAGCAGCGACTCGGGGATCGCCCCGCAGTGCACCACCACGAAGGGCCCGCGCGCCCGCAGCCCCGAGTGGTGTATCGCCCGCGCCACGAGCTCCTTCCCGGTGCCCGACTCGCCCTCGATCACCACCGGCACGTCGGCGTCGCGCACCCGCTCCACCAGCGAGAAGAGCCGGCGCATGGGCTCCGTGCCCGCGATCACCCCCGCCGGGGCGAAGCGCCGGGTGAGCGCCTCCTGCGCCCGCACCAGCGAGGTGCGCGTCGCCTCCAGCTCGCCCGTGCGCGACTCCAGCAGCGACTCCAGCGTGCGCCGCGCGGCCTCCAGCTCGCCGGTGCGGGCCTCCAGCTCGCCCACCACCCGCTGGTGCTCCACCGCGATGGCCGCCTGCTCGGCGAAGGCCAGCATCAGCGACACGTCCGAGGCCGCCCAGGCCACCTTGCGCCGGCGGCTCTCCACCAGCAGCACCCCCACCACGCGGCCGCGGAAGCGCATCGGCACGCCCGCCACGGCCGTCACCCCGAGCTCGTGCACCGACCGGAACTCCGCGAAGCGCCGGTCGCCCTTCGCGTCGAGCGTCACCACGGGCTCGCCGTCGATCCACACCGTGTCGGCGATGGAGCGCGACACCACGTCGTCCGGACCGTCGCCCTGCCGCGGGCCCACCCGCGCCCGCAGCACCAGCGCCCCGTCGCCCGCCAGCAGCAGCGCCCCGCGCTCGGCGTTGGTGAGCTCCACCGCGCTGCGCACGGCCTGGTCGAGCACCCGCTCCAGGCCGTTCTCCTCGCCCAGCCGCCGCGAGAGGTCGAGCAGCAACAGCAGCCGCTCGTCGTTGGCCATCAGCGTCGGGCCGTTGACCGTCGCCCCGCGCAGGCCCATCGCCGTCGCGCGCCTCACCGCCTGCGGGTCGATCACGATCTCCGACGCCCCCGGCGCCACGCCGTTGAGCGAGGCCCGCAGCGAGGCCCGTCGGGTCACCCCCCAGAAGGCCCCGCGCAGGTCCGGCGGCAGCAGCATCGCCTTCTCTTCCAACACCTCCAGGGCGCGCTCGCGGTCCTTGCGGGCGTGCAGCTCGGCGCCGGTCTCCACCAGCGCCTGCGCCCGCACCGCCAGCGCCTGCGAGAGCACCTCCCAGTCGCGCTGCGCCTCGGCCTCCGTGATGGCCGCCGTCGCCCGCGCCATCGCCTCCCGCGCCCTACCCCCCGCCTGCAGGCACCGCGCCTCCAGCAGCGCCGCCCGGCACGCCCGCAGCCCGAGCTCTCCCCGCCGGGTCGAGCGCCCGAGCGCCTCGCGGGCCCGCTCCACGTCGCCGCGGTCGAGCAGGGCCTCCGCCGCGTCGAGCCCGGCGTCCGCCGCGTCGTCGGCCTGGCCCAGCGCCTCGAAGCGCGCCTCCGCCTCGGCCATCAGCGCCAGGCCCGCGTCGACCTCGCCGCCCCGCGCCCGCGTCACCCCGAGCATCAGCGTCGCCGCGGCCGCCAGCTCGTGGGCCTGCGTCTCTCGCGCCAGCAGCAGCACGGCGTCGAGCTCGACCCGCGCCCGGTCGAGGCTCCCGATGCGAATGAGCTGGCTCGCCATGTTGAGCCGCGCGTTGATCACCGCGGGCTTCAGCCCCGAGCGCTGCGCCAGGCGCAGGGCCGCCTGGTCGTTCTCCAGCGAGGCCCCGAGGTCGCCCAGGCGCTGCGCCACCTGGCCCACGTTGATGCGCGCCGTCACCATCGCCCGCAGGTCGCCCGCCGCGCGCGCCCGCTCCAGCGAGCGCTCGTGCAGCGCCCGCGCGCCCGCCAGGTCGCCCTCCCGCTCGCGCGCGATGGCCAGGTACGCCAGCAGCGTGGCCTCCTCGCGCGGCAGCGCCAGCGTGGCGTACACCTCCCGGGCCTCCTCCAGCCAGGCCGAACCCCGCGGCGCGTCGCCCGCCAGCACCAGCGCCAGCCCGCCGAGGGACTGCGCCCCAGCGCGCACCCGCGGGGTCGCCGCGCCCCCCATCGCCGCCTCGCAGCGGGCCACCGCCGTCGCGTGGTCGCCCCGCGCCACGCTCACCCGCGCGGCCTCCGTGAGCGCCTCGGCGGCCAGGTCGGGCGCCTCGCGCACCGCCCCGGCGTGCGCCCGGGTGAGCCACGCCTCCGCCGCGTCGAGGTCGCC
>CAIOSS010001212.1 GCA_903860995.1 uncultured delta proteobacterium
AGGGTCGCAAGGGAGCCACGGACTTGGGCGGGTAGGTGCTCCAACGCTCTCGCGAACCCGATGCGGCAGCGCCAGCGCCGACGGAACTCCCCTTGCGACCCTTGCGACCCTTGCGGTTCTTATCCTCCGAGGCAGCCTGGCTCAACCCGTCAGAACTCCTGCGGCGAGGTACTAGCTACCGCGTCGCAGGGGATGTGACGGGTCCTTCGAGCGCTATGACTTCGTCGAGACGCAGGTGCAGTTCCTGTTCGCGGTGGTGTTCTTCTCCCGGCCGATGGCGGCGCTCGCGGGGCGCCTCGCCCGCCCCGAGCGGCGCCTGGCCCTCCTCGAGAACATCAGCGACGAGCACGGCCTCGGCAACCTCCGCGTCTCCCACGAGCGCACCTTCCTCGCCCTCCTCGGCCGCCTCGGCGTCACCCCCGAGGAGGTCGAGCGCCGCGCGCTCTGGCCCGAGGTGCGCGCCTTCAACACCTTGCTCGCGGGCGTCGCCACCCTCGACGACACCCCCACCGCCCTCGCCGCGATGGGCATCATCAAAGACCTCTTCGCCCGCATCTCCGCCCGCATCGGCCGCGCCATCGTCGACCGCGAATGGCGGCCCGAAGACCAGATCGTCCACTACGCCACCCACGAGCGCCTCGACGAGCAGCACGCCGAGGGCTTCTACGCCCAGCTCCGCGCGCCCTTCGCGCGCCACCCTCGGCACGCCTACCAGGTCACCCCAGGGGTTCGAGCTCGGCGCGCACATCTTCCTTCGCTTGTACGAAGACCTGTGGTGGGCGCGTGAACGCCGTGTGACCCGCGCCGTGCGCGGCCCCCACTGCCTCAGCGACGGCTGGCGCCTCGACGACTGATTGCCCTTTCAATCCAGACACCCGCTGGGGTAGTCCGCCTCGCGCGGCGAGTCGCGACGGCGCGACAGACATCTCCCACTCCCCCCTCACCAAGGATGTACTCCATGGACTTCGGAAGAGTCACCGATACCCTGAAGACGGCGTTTCTTGCCTTCGGTATCAAGGCCCTCAGCGCCATCGCCATCTGGATCATCGGCCGCTGGCTCATCGGCGCCATCAGCTCGCTGCTGCGACGCGCCCTCAACGCGCGGAACATCGATCACACCATCACCACGTACATCATCAACACGATGGTGGTGGCGCTCAACATCTTCCTGGCGATGGCCATCCTCGGGCGCTTCGGGGTGGAGACCACCTCCTTCGCCGCGCTGCTCGCGGGCGCCGGCCTCGCCATCGGCACCGCCTGGGCGGGCATGCTCGCCAACTTCGCCGCCGGGGCCTTCATGGTCATCCTCCGCCCCTTCAAGGTCGGCGACTTCGTCAACGCCGCGGGCGTCACGGGCACCATCCGCGAGATCGGCCTCTTCGTGACCGCCATCGACACGCCCGACAATGTCCGCACCTACGTCGGCAACAACAAGGTCTTCGGGAGTGACATTCTCAACTATCACACCAACCCGTACCGCCGCGTCGAGCTGAAGGCCCAGCTCTCCGGCGCCGCCGACCACGCGAAGGCCCGCGCCGCCCTCAAGGAGGCCATCCTCGCGCGCGTCCCGAACGTGCTCCGCGACCCCGGGCCCGACGTGGAGATCCTGGAGTTCAACGAGTTCGGCCCGGTGCTCTGCGTGCGCCCGCACTGCAGCAACGACTCATACTGGCAGGTCTATTTCGACACCAACCGGGTCATCGCCGAGGTGCTCGCGGACTACCCCGCGCCCGCGCGCCCGGTGGCCCTGCGCTCCGTCGCGCCGATCACGCTCGCGGCGCCCGCGCCCGCTCCCGCCGCCCCCACCGCCTGAGCCGCATCGCTACCGCGGCGCCCCCCGCGGCGTGGGCCATGAGCAGGGCGGCGTCCTCACACTGCCCGTCTCTACGCGCTCCCGACGAGCCCCGCCAGCGATCCGCGCGGCACCATCCCGAGCTCCATCCCCACCCGGGCCATCGCCCGCATCGAGTCCTCCAGCGGGTCGGTGGTGAACTCCAGCCGACCCCACGCCTCGGCCAGCACCGCCGGCGCGACCCCCCGCCCGGTGATCGCCCGCAGCGCCGCGTTGGTCTCGGCCATCCCCCGCGCCGGGTCGCTCCGCAGCCGCGCCACCTCCGCCGCGTGCGCGTCCACCCAGAGCCTCACGTTGCCCGCCGCCGCCGCGTGATAGGCCCGGTGCATCACCAGCACCGCCGTCGCGAAGCGGCCATCCCGCCAGAGCGTGCGCTCGTCGATCCACACCACCGCCCCGGCGTCGGCCACGAGCCGCGCGCCCCAGGGCTCGGCCACCCACGCGGCGTCGAGCATCCCGCGGCGCATCTGCGCCAGCATCGCGCTCCCCTTCATCGGGCTCACCGTCACCTCGCCGCCGTACTCCGTGGCGTCCATCCCCTGCGAGCGCAGCCACGCCCGCAGCGAGAGGTCGTTGGTGTTGCCCAGCTGCGGCGTCGCGACGTTTCGCCCGCGCAGGTCCGCCGCGCACCGGATGCCCGCCCCGCGCCGCACCACGAAGACCGCGCCCCCGGAGGCCGCCCCCGACACCACCTGCACCGAGCGCCCGCGCGTGCGCACGAAGGCCGTCACCGCGGGCACCGGGCCGAGGCACCCGACGTCGATGGCCCCCGCCAGCAGCGACGACATCACCTCCGGCCCCGCGCCGAACACCGCCCGCTCCAGGCGTACCCCGCGCGCCGCGAGCGTCCGCTCGAAGCGCCCGCTGTGCAGACCCACCAGCGAGGGCGCATGCGCCAGCGTGCCCATGCACCCGACGCGCAGCACCCGCGGGTCGGCCGCCCGGCGGCACCCGCCCAGCAGCGCGCCCGCCGCGCCCGCGAGCAGCGCCCGGCGGGAGGCCGTGGCCGACCTCACCCACGCTGCCGCGCGCCCCTCTCCATGAATGGAGAGGCGCGCCGACGGCTGCAGCCCCGCGCTCGGCCGTCCGGTCACCGGGAGTCCCTCTCCATTCATGGAGAGGGACGGCGCGGCAGCGCAGGGTGAGGTCGGCCCGCGTCCCTCAGGCACGGTCGAGCCCCCACGCGCGCCGCACCCTCGCCTCCAGCTGCCCGAAGAGCAGGTGGTCGCTCGCGAGGCCCAGCGCCACGATCACCACCATCACGCCCAGCACCAGGGCCATGTCGTGCAGCTCGCGGCCGAGCTCCAGCACCTGCCCGAGGCCGCCGGAGATGAACAGCAGCTCGCCCGCCAGGAGCGAGCGCCACGCGAAGGTCCACCCGAGGCGCGCGCCGCTGACGATGCCCGGCAGGGCCGCCGGCAGGATCACCCGCAGCCATAGCCTCCCCCCCGTCGCCCCCATGGTGCGCGCCGCCCGCACCAGCAGCGGGGGGATGGTGTTCACCGCGCTCTCCGTCGCGAGGGTGATGGAGAGCAGCGAGCCCAGCACCACCACCACCTGGATGGCCATCTCCCCGAGGCCGAACCACAGCAGCGCCAGCGGCAGCCAGCACACCGACGGGATCGCCTGGAGACCCAGCACCACCGCGCCGAGGGTGTCCTTCACCCAGCGCACCCGCGCGAGCGCCACGCCCAGCCCGACGCCCGCCACCAGCGAGACGGAGTACCCCACGGCGAGCCGCGCGAGGCTCTTGAGCACCGCCCGCGGCAGGAGCCCCGAGCGCACGCTGTCCCGCAGCGCCAGCGCCACGTCGTCGGGACCCGGGAACAGGAAGCGGTCACCCGACCTAGATGCCACCGCCCAGATCGCGACCAGCAGCGCCAGGAAGCCCACCGCCCGCAGGCGTCCACGCGTCGTCGAGTTCTTCACGGATGACCTTCTCGATCTCGATCTTCAGCTCGCGCTCGATCACCCCGGCGAGCGTCGTCACGTCCTGGTCGTTGGCCTCGCGCGGGCGGGCCAGCTTCACCGCCAGGTCGCGCGTGATGCGCCCCGGCCGGGTGCCCATCATCACCACCCGGTCGCCCAGCCGCGCCGCCTCGCGGACGTTGTGCGTCACGAACACCACCGTCTTGCGGGTCTCCAGCCAGATGCGCTCCAGCTCGCCGTGCAGCACGTCCCGGGTCTGCGCGTCGAGCGCCGCGAAGGGCTCGTCCATCAGCAGGATCGACGGCTCCCCCACCAGCGCCCGCGCCATCGCCGCCCGCTGCTTCATCCCCCCCGACAGCTCGTGGGGGTGGCTGTCGCGGGTGCGCCAGAGGTGCACCATCTTCAGGTAGCGCTCCACCCGCGCGGCGCGCTCGGCCCGGGGCACGCCCGCCATCTCCAGCGGAAACTCCACGTTGCGCTGCACCGACAGCCACGGAAACAGCGCGCTCTCCTGGAACATCACCGTGCGCTCGGGCCCGGGGCCCCGCACCGGCGCGCCGCGCACCGTCACTTCGCCGCGGGTCGGCCGCTCGAGGCCCGCGATGAGGTTGAGCAGGGTGGTCTTGCCGCAGCCCGACGGGCCGCACAAACACACGAACTCTCCCTCCGCGATGTCCAGGTCGACCCGCGACAGCGCCAGCCGTGACCCGGCGCCCCCCCAGGACTTGGTGACCCCTCGCAGCGCGATCAGCGGTTCCATCGAAGTGGAGAGGCGTCTATCATGGTGACGCCCCGCGGACAACGTCACCCGCGCGGGTAGATGATCGCGTTGTGGTACCGGGCCTCGACGCGCCCGGGGTTCTCGTACGCGTGGGCCTCGTCGGCCTCGAAGAACACCGAGTCGCCCGCGTTGAGCTCCACGGCCTCGTCGCCCACGTGCAGCTTGAGCACGCCGGTGAGCACCGTGAGGCTCTCGCAGGTGCCCTTGGCGTGGGGCTCGCTGCGGGAGATGCCGCGCGCCGCGAGGCGCAGCTCGTAGCACTCCACCGACGGCGACGCGCCCGCCGGGGTGAGCGGCCGGGACTCCAGGCGCCCGTCGGCGGAGCGCAGCACCTGGGCGTCGCCGCGGCGCAGCACCCGCACGCGCTCGACCCGCTCTTCGCCCAGCAGCGACGCGAAGGGCACCCCGAGGCCCGCCGCGATCTTCCACAGGATCGCGATGGTCGGGTTGGTCTTGCAGGTCTCCACCTGGGAGAGGGTGGCGCGCGACACGCCCGAGCGCGCCGCGAGCTCGTCGAGGGAGAGGTCGCGCTGCTTGCGGAGCACCCGGAGGTTGTCGGCCACCCGGCGGGTGAGCTCCGCCGCGCCGATGTCGTCGCCCTCCACCGCGGCCTCCCCGTCGGGCGAGCCCGCCGTGCGCGAGGCCTTCGCGCGAGCGTTTGACTTTGCGGGGGTCTTCGACATAGTGAATAACCGTCCAGTATGAAGAACGTTGAAGGATCGCTTGCGGCGCGACGATACACCCCGCGCGCGGGTCGTGGCCACCGTCTGCGCGGGGCGTCGCGATGATCGTCGAGCCGCCGCGGCAGCGCGGGGTGACGGTGTGGTTCACGGGCCTGTCGGGGGCGGGCAAGAGCACGCTGGCCGAGGCCCTGGCCCCCCGGCTGGCGGCGCTGGGCCGGCGGGTCGAGCTGCTCGACGGCGACGCGGTGCGCACGCATCTCTCGAAGGGCCTGGGGTTTTCGCGCGAAGACCGGGACACCAACGTGCGGCGCATCGGGTGGGTGGCGCAGCTCCTGACCCGCAACGGGGTCTTCGTGATCACGGCGGCGATCTCGCCGTACCGCGAGGCGCGCGACTGGTGCCGGGAGGCCATCCGGGACTTCGTCGAGGTGCACGTGAGCACCTCCCTGGAGGTCTGCGCGGCGCGCGACGTGAAGGGGCTCTACCAGCGGGCGCTCGCCGGGGAGATTCCGCACTTCACTGGAGTGAACGACCCGTACGAAGCACCGACGGCCCCGGCGCTGAGCCTGGACACCCAGGGGATGACCATCGACGAGGGGGTGGAGCGGGTGCTTGCCGTGCTGCGCGCCCGGGGATACCTCCCCGATGCTTGACCCCGCCGAGACGACCGAAGCCTCCATTGGAGTGAAGTGATGACCCTGACGACCTCACCGTACCTGCCCCGCTTCAGCGACCCCGGCGACATCGACGAGTTCGTGGACACCCTCGGGCGCTTCGAGCGCGGCGAACTCAGCGCGGAGGATTTCCGCCGCTACCGGCTCACCCGCGGGGTGTACGGCCAGCGGCAGACGGACGTGCAGATGATCCGGGTGAAGATCCCGCAGGGGGTGCTCGCGCCGCCCGCGCTGGAGGCGCTGGCGGACGTGGCCGAGCGCTTCGGGCACGGGCACGGCAGCGTGACCACCCGGCAGAACGTGCAGTTTCATTTCGTGCAGATGGCCGACGCGGAGACGGCGATGCGGCGCCTCGACGAGGCGGGGCTCACCACCCGCGAGGCCTGCGGCAACACCGTGCGCACCGTCACGGCCGACCCGCTGGCGGGCGTGCGCGACCACGGCACCTTCGACGTGACGCCCTACGGCGAGGCCATCACCCGCTTCTTCCTGCGCAGCCCGTGGGCCAACTCGCTGCCGAGGAAGTTCAAGATCGCGCTGGGCTACGAGCCCGGCGACACGGCCATGGCGGGCATCCATGACATCGGGCTCATCGCCCGGGTGCGCGACGGCCAGCGGGGCTTCCTGATGCGCGTGGCGGGCGGGCTCTCGACCTCGCCGCAGGCCGCCATCGTGTTCCAGGAGTTCCTGCCGGAGGCGCGGCTGCTCGACGCGTGCGAGGCCGTCAACCGGGTGTTCGACCGCAACGGCAACCGGGACAACAAGCACCGCGCGCGGCTGAAGTACGTGCTGCGCAAGATGGGCCAGGAGAAGTTCCTCCAGGTGCTCCACGAGGAGTACGCGGCGGTGCTGGCCCGCGGGGGCACCCCCCTCGACCTGTCGGTGACCACGGCGCCGCCTGCCCCGCCGCCGCCCTCCGCCACCGACGACGCGCCGGCCACGCGCGGTGCGGGCTACCTGCTCTGGCGCGCGGGCAACACCGTGACGCAAGACCAGCCCGGCTACCACGCGGTGATCGTTCGGCTGGCGCTCGGCGCGGTCACCACGGCGCAGTTTCGCGCGCTGGCGAAGCTGGTGACGGACTTCGCCGACGGCTCGCTGCGCACCAGCGTCGACCAGAACCTCGTGCTGCGCTGGGTGCCCACCCACCGGCTGCCGGCGCTGCACGCCGCGCTCGACGCCGTCGGCCTGGCGAAGCCCGGCGCGCGCACCGTCGCCGACGTCACCACCTGCCCCGGCGCGGAGAGCTGCAACCTGGCCGTGACGGCGTCGCGGCAGGTGGGGGCGGCGATCACCGCGCGCCTGGAGTCCGATGCCTCGCTGGCCGCGGCCGTGAAGGAGGCCTCGGCGACGGTGATCAAGGTCTCGGGCTGCCCCAACAGCTGCGGGCAGCACCACATCGCGGACATCGGGTGGCACGGCGCGGCCCGCAAGGTCGGCGAGCGCACGGCGCCGGTGTACCAGCTGCACCTCGGCGGCGGCTTCGACGAGGACGGCGCGCGCTTCGGGCGGCAGGTCGTGAAGATCCCGGCGCGGCGCGTGGACGAGGCGGTCGCGCGGCTGGTGGCGCTGTACTCCACCGACCGGGCGGAGGGGGAGACGGCGACGGCGTTCTACAAGCGGGTGCCGGCCGCACGGGTGCACGCCGTGCTCGACGACCTGGCGGCCCTCGACGCGACGACCCCCGACGAGGCCTTCCTCGACATCAACGAGTCCATGGGCTTCCGGATCGCCATCGGCGAAGGGGAGTGCGCGGCGTAGCGCCAGCGGCCATCCTCGTGGCGATGAACCTCGATACGCTGAACGTCGAGCTCGAGGCCCGGAGCGCGCGCGAGCGCCTCGCCTGGGCCGTGGAGACCTACGGCGACAGGCTTCTGTTCACGTCGTCCTTCGGGCCCGGCAGCGGGGTGCTGCTGCACCTCTGGTCGGAGGTGGCGGGCGAGCTGCCGGTGCATTTCATCGACACGGGCTTCCTCTTCGACCAGACGATCGCGTACCGCGACGAGCTGGTGAAGAAGCTTGAGCTCAAGCTCCAGGTGCTCAAGCCCGCGCTGGAGCAGGGGCGCTTCCTGGAGAAGTACGGGCTGACGGTCTACCGCGACGACCCCGACCGGTGCTGCGCCATCAACAAGGTCGAGCCCCTGCAGGCCGCGCTGCCGGGGAAGGACGCGTGGGTGTCAGGTCTCCGTCGAGACCAGTCGAAGGCCCGCGGCGAGACGCCCATCCTGCTGGGCACCGATGGCCCCGTGAAGGTGCACCCGCTCGCCGACTGGAACGCCCGGGACGTCTACCAGTACCTCAAGCTCCACCACGTGCCCGAGCACCCGCTCTTCGAGCAGGGCTACGTGTCCGTGGGCTGCGCGCCGTGCACGCGCCCGGTGCTGCCGGGCGAAGACGAGCGCGCGGGGCGCTGGTCGGGTACCGCGAAGACCGAGTGCGGGCTGCACACGTTCTTGAAGAAGGCGGAGTAGCTCAGCGCGCGGCGCGCACCGCGGCGAGCACCTCGTCGGAGTGGCCGTCGACGGCGACGTTGGGGAAGACCCGCGCGACGCGCCCGTCGCGGCCGATGACC
>CAIOSS010001213.1 GCA_903860995.1 uncultured delta proteobacterium
AGCAGCTCGCCGAAGAAGAGCCGACCGATGAGGCCGCGCACCAGGCGCTGATGCGCGCCGCCATCGCGTCCGGGCAGCGCACCACGGGGATTCGCTGGTACGGGCGACTGCGTAGCGCGCTCGCCACAAGCCTCGGGGTGCCTCCGAGCAAGGAGACCGAGCGCCTCTACGCCGAGTGCGTGGCGGGGCTCGCACCGCGGGAGCACGGCTTCGTGGGCCGGGGGCTCGAGCTCGCGCGCGTCAAGCAGCTCTTTTCCCTCGGGGATGAGCGCGGCCCGGCGGGCGTCGTTCTGCAGGGCGCCGCAGGGATCGGGAAGACGGCGCTTGCCCGCCGCGTCGTCGAGCTCGCGAAGCGCGACGGTTGGGGAGCGGTCTACGTCGCTCCGATCGGTCCGTCGCAGCCCTATGCCGTGGTCATCGACGTGGCGGAGCAGCTACTCCGCGCCGACCGGCGGCTCCTCGAAGCGATCGACGGCCACGCGCGCGGCGTGCTCGCCGTGCTGACGCCGCTCGCGCGCGCCCAGACTGCGCTGCCGGGCCCGCTCACGCGCCATCAGGTCGTCGGGGCGCTGCATGCGTTGCTCGTCGCTGCGCGACCCGGGGCCCCCGCCGTGCTCGCCGTGGATGACGCCGACACGATCGACCAGGCAAGCGCGGAGGTGCTCCTGCAGTTGATCGCCACGGGCGCTCCGATCCGCACGCTCCTCACGCTGCGCTCGCTGGCCGTGTCGCCGACGCTCGAGCGCGGCGTCGCACGGCTCCTCCGCAGCGGGCGAGTCGAGTCGATCTCCGTCGAGCCGCTCGCGGAGTTCGAGATCGAGGGACTCATTCGCGGAGCGGTCGACGGCCCCCTCGATGCGGCGCTCATGGACGCGTGGGTCCGCGGGTCGGAAGGGAATCCGTTCCTGGCGCTCGAGCTCGCACGAACGCGCCGCAAGACTGCGTCCGACCCGCTCCCGCTTCGTACGGCGCGGGCGATCGCAGAGCGCCTCTGCGACGTCGATGACCAGACCCTGATGGGCTTGCGCCGGCTCGCGTTCGGGCCTCGCGCTTTCGATACGACCATCGCGGCGGCGTTCCTCGACAGCTCGGAGGCGCAGGCGTTCGCCGTGCTCGATCATGCCCTCGCCAACGGCGTGCTGGAGGTGGTCAACGCCCGATACCGATTCCGCCATGCGATCGTGCAGGAATCTCTCGCCGATCAGCTCCCACCGCATCGGCGCGCGGTGGTGCATCGCGAGGCGGCCGCGAGGCTCGGGACGGCGAACGTGCCGGCGGCCCTCGTGGCGCACCACTGGCTCGAAGGGGGGCAGGTCTCGGACGCCGCTCCGTGGCTGGCGCTCGCGGCGAGGAAGGCCTTCGGAGTCGCGGCCTTCATGGACGCGCTCCAGCACCTGGAGCCCCTCCTGGCCCATGAACCGACGCACCCGGAAGGCCTGCGGCTACGCGCGGAGTCCTTCGATGCCATCGGCGACCCGCGGACGCTCGTCGCCTATGACGCCGCCGTGAGCGTGGCAGAACCAGACTGCGTCGACGATCTGCGAGCGAAGCGCGCGCTGGCGCAGCTCAAGATGGGCGACCCGAAGGGCGCGCTCGAAGCGGTGGACGGTCTCGCGCCGAAGACCGTCGAAGGTCGTCTCGCCGAGGCCCTCACGTACTGCGGCGCCGCCGCCCTCGGGTTTGCGGACCCATCGCGTGGTACCGTCAGGGCCGCGGAGTGCAGGCGACTGGCGCTGCAGTCGGGCGACACGGGCGCGATCGTGATCGCGTCGTGGGCGCAAGCGGCGGCCGCGCACGCGCGCGGCGAGCTGCACGCCAGCGTCTGGGCGGATCTCTGGGAGACCCATCACCTGTCCCACCTTGCGATGCGGGTCTTCGACGGCCATCTCTGCATCACGCAACGGTTCCTCTACGGCGCACGGCCGTATGCCCAGGTGATCGACTTCGCGAACGCCCTCGCGGCCGAAGCGAGCCGGCTCGGCGCCGCCCGCGGGCACGCGTTTGCGGTGACGCTGCGCGGAGAAGCGAAGCTGCTGTCCGGTCACCTGGATGCCGCCGAAGAGGATCTCGTCGCCGGTGCACGCCTGCACCGCGCGATCGGAGGCGCCACGGGAGAAGCGCTCTCGCTCCAACGCCAGGCAGAGCTCGCGATGTACCGCGGCAAGTTCGGCGAAGCGTGGAGCCTCGTTCATGCCGCGCTCGACGTGGCGCGGCACAGCGACATCGGATTTCACCTCCTCGACCGCATCTATGGGACGCGCATCGTGCTCGCGCGAGATCCCGACGCGGCCCTCGCCGCGGTCCATGAGGCCGAGGAGTCCGTGCGCGGGCCCCTCGAGACGTGCCCGGGGTGCAGGATCACGTTCGCGGTCCCCGCCGCGATCGCGGCCGCTCGCGCCGGCGCGATCGAGCTCGCGAGAGACTACGGCCGCAAGACGGAGTGGCTGGCCGAGGTCGTCATGCGACTGCCCGCATGGGATGCGGCCCTCGACGAGGTTCGCGGACACCTCGCGTCCGCGACCGGGGACCGACGCGCCGCCGCGGAACACTTCGGCCTCGCGGCCCGGCGCTTCGATCAGGCGGGCCATCCACTCGAAGCGCGGCGGTGCAGAGACAGCCAGTGACCGCGCGACGACGCCGAGCGGGAGGTCGGCGCGGTCGGCGTGAGGATCGCCGCATTGGCGGTGGCGGTGGCGGGGATGGCGACCCTCGCCGGACGGCAGGTGTCCGGGAAAATCCGGAGGCCGCCCGCGGCCCTGATCACCCAGCCCGACGGCCGGGATCGCTGCCCTCCGCGGCGGCGCGCTCGACGACCACCGCCGGGCGCACCCGGTAGCCCGCGTCGAAGCGCTCGATGACGTCCCGCAGCCCGAGTCGGCGCAGCGCATACACCGCCGCGTAAACGCGGTTGGACCCTGACTCCGGGTCGGGCTGCTCGCCGGGCCACCCGGCCTCGAGGAGCGTCCAGACGTCGAGGGCGTCGCCGGGGCGCGCCTCGTGCGCGGCCAGCAGCCGCAGCATGATGCGCCGGAGCGCCGCCCGCGAGGCGATGCGCTGCGGCGGGCCCGCGCCCAGCGCGAACCAGCTCCCGTCGTCGGCCACTCGCAGCCGATCGGCCCCGGCGCTGCTCTCGCGCGTCATCACCTGCGCGACGAAGCGAGCGTGGGCGAGCGCGTCCGGCGTCACACGCAGGATCCGCAGCATCGCCCGGAACGCAGTGTCGAGCGTCCCGAGCGACGGCCGCAGCGCCGGCGGCAGGCTCCAGACCGACGCGTTGGCCGACCGCACGAAGTCCGCCACGGCGCCGTCTTCGGCGTGCGAGGCACCGCGCAGCACGCGAGACACGGCCGCGGGCAGCTCTACGAAGGGCACCATCGTCCGCATGAACGCGGCCAGCGCGAACACGTCGGACGCCGGCGACGGCTGCTCGCCGAGGGCGAGTTCGGGCGCGGCGAGGGGCGCGTAGGGGCCCATTGCGGCAGCGAGGAAGCGGTCGCCGAAACCGAGCAGCCACGGCCGTCCCTCGTCGGAGAAAAGCAGGCTGGCGAGGGAGAGGGAGCCGACGGCGTGGGGCCGCCCGGACGGCGCGGCGGTGCCGTGGACGCGCTGGAGCTCGGCGGCGATGGCCATGAGGAGGCCCACCGCGGCGGCGTACGGCACGCGCTCGCCGACGTCGGCCAGCGTCTGGATCACGTCACACCCGTCACACCGACCGTCGCTCGCGAGCACGACGTAGTGGCGCCCCTGCCACTGCCCGCGCCTGACGAACGCGGGCACCATCCCGCCGCCCAGCGCCTCGTGGGCGCACGCGATCGCATCGAGCCGCGCGCTCGCCTCCGCGGTCGGAAGGTTCGGGTCGGCGAGCAGCACCACGCGGCGGGTGCCGTCGGCCTCGGCGGCGCCGTACACACCGAAGGGCCCCTTGACGCGGATGGGCAGCGGCTCGGCCAAACCAGACACCCAGTCCGCACGCGCCGTCACCCGCGCTGCTTAGATGACCCGGCACGGGCGCGCAAGCGCTCGGCGTCGCCCGGGGGACCCGCCGGGTGCAAGGGGCTCTATCAGAAGCTTTCAGGGTGCAGCCCTGCGATCGCCTTCGGGCCGATGCTATCCGGTAAAAATCGTCTGAAACGATGGCCGACGCGGCCGTCCCAAGGAGCTACAAGTGATGAAGCAAACGATGGCGGGCGGATGGTTCCTCGCAGCGGTCACGCTGCTTGCGGTCGGCTGCGGCGGAGGCGGCGACCAGCCCACGGAGCGCGACGGCGGGGTCTCGCCCGGCCCGGTGGACGCCGGCGCGGTGCAGCCG
>CAIOSS010001214.1 GCA_903860995.1 uncultured delta proteobacterium
GCACGAGCGCGACCTCACGGCGCTGCACCGCGAGCTGCGCGACCTCACCACCGACGACGCCGAGCTCATCCACAAGGTCGACATGCGCAGCCACGGCTTCGAGTGGGACCACGAGCTGGACTTCCTGCTCTTCCCCGAGAAGCTGTACCGCTCGCTCACGACGCACATCGGCGAGCCCAACCGGGTGCGCGCCCACGGGTACCTCGACGTCGCGCAGCAGTACGGGTTCACGCCGGTGCACGTCTCGGCCACCCGGCGCATCTCGCCCGAGCGCGTCTCGACGCTGCGCGCCTCGCTCGCCGAGCCCTACCGCTCGCTCTCCCCCGAAGAACTCTCGGTCCTGGGCATCTGGCTGGTGCTGGTGCGCGAGGGCCACCCCCTCGCCCGCGCCGCCAGGGCCATCGAGCTGGATTCCATCCCCGCGGCCCCGTCCGGCATGGCGCCCTTCTGATCGGTCATGCGCCTCCTCGTCGGTGACATCGGCGGCACCACCACCCGCCTGGCGCTCGCCACCCTCTCCGACGGCGGCGCCGTCGCCCTCTCCGACGAGCACCGCTACCCCAGCGCCTCGGCGCCCGACCTCGACACCCACGTCCGCGCCTGGCTCGCCCGCGTCGGCGCGCCGGTCGCGCGGGCCTCGCTGGCCATCGCCGGCCCGGTCGCGGACAACCGCTGCCGGGCCACCAACCTCCCGTGGCACATCGACGGCGACGCGCTCGCCGCCGCGACCGGGCTCGCCTCGGCCCGGCTGCTCAACGACTTCGCCGCGGCCGCGTGGGGGACGCTCGCGATCGCTGACGGCGCCCGCGTCGAGCTCCAACCGGGGCGCTTCGAGCCGGGCGCGCCGCGGGTGGTCATCGGCGCAGGCACCGGCCTCGGCGAGGCCCTGGTGGTGATGGGCGGCGACGGCCCTCGGGTGCTCCCCGGCGAAGGGGGCCACGTGGGATTTGCGCCTTGCAGCGAGCGCGAAGACCGACTGCTCGGGTGGATGCGCCGCGAGCTCGGCGGGCGGGTGTCCGTCGAGCGCGTCGTGTCGGGCGCCGGGCTGCGAGAGATCTACCGCTTCCTGCGCGACGAGGAGGGGATGCCCGAGTCGGCCGCGGTGCGCGCGCAGCTGGAGCGCGACGACCCGGGCGCCGTGATCGGCGCGCACGGCGTCGCGGAGGCTGACCCCCTCTGCGCGGCGGCGCTCGACCTGTTCATCGGGGCGTACGGCGCGGCGGCGGGCGACGCGGCGATCCGGTCGCTGGCCTACGGCGGGGTGTTCCTGGCGGGCGGCATCGCGGCGAAGGTGCTCCCGCGGATGCTTCGCGGCGGCTTCATCTCGGCCTTCCGCGACAAGGGGCGGATGCGCCCCATCGCGGAGTCCGTGCCGGTGTGGGTGGTGACCGACGAGTCGCTCGGCCTCCGTGGTGCGGCGCAGGCGGCGCGGTAGGTCGTCCGGGCGCCGGCGGCGGGCCCAGGTCGTCGCGCGGGGGTTCGCCCGCCGTGGGGTCGTGGGCGCCCTTGCGGCCGAAGAGCGAGCGTACGCCCGCGAAGAGCGCGACCGCCGCCGCCGCGACGAGCTTCTTGCCCGCGATGAGGAAGACCACCTTCGCGAGCACCTTGTCGGCGACCAGGGCCCCGACGCCGTAGGCCGCGACGCGGTCGGTGCTCGGCACGAAGTCGCTGTACCGGCTGCCCTGCTGGAAGAGATGCTGGACAGGCTGCGCTCCGCCGTGCTTCCACCGTCGCCGACAAACGGAGCTCTACGATGACCACCAAGAAGACCACCCCCGCGAAGGCCGCCACCGGCACGAAGAAGTCCACCGCCAAGACCCCGGCGAAGAAGTCCGTCGAGGCAGCGCCCGTCGTGGTCGCAGCGCCCGTCGTGGTCGCAGCGCCCGTCGTGGTCGCAGCGCCCGTCGTGGTCACAGCGCCCGTCGTCGTGGCCCGCGCGGACTTCGAGGAGGTCGTTCGCGCCGAGGCCCATGCCCTCGCCCGCGGGCGGGGCTTCCGCGGAGGCAGCCCCTTCGGTGACTGGCTGCGCGCCGAGGCCGCCGTGCTCGCGCGCTTCACCGCCGAGGGTCGCGCCGTGGCCCGCCGCAACGCGCCCTCCGCCGATCAGACCTGAAGCAGCTGCCGCAGCCGTCGCGACGACTGCCGCGAGACCACCAGCCGCTCGCCCGCGTGGGTGACCAGCACCGCCCTCCCCCCGGCCATGTCATCGATCACCGCGACGTGGTCGAGGTTCACCAGCAGCGCCCGGTGCGCGCGGAAGAAGCGCGTCGTGTCGAGCCGCGCCTCGAGGGCCGCGAGGGTGTAGTCCGTCGTGTGGCTGCCCTTGAGGGTGTGCACCGTCACGAGCTCGTGCTCCACGACACAGTGCGAGATCTCCGCCACGGGCACGAGCAGCGTGCGGCCCGCGACGCTCACGGGCAGCCGGTCGGCCAGCGGGCGCGGCGCGCTCGTCGGTGACCGCAGCGGCGCGAGCACCTCCTCGGCGCGGGC
Organism: uncultured delta proteobacterium; assembly: GCA_903860995.1. Classification (GTDB taxonomy): domain Bacteria; phylum Myxococcota_A; class Polyangia; order Polyangiales; genus SCUS01. Next base: position 2,491 of record CAIOSS010001214.1, read on the forward strand.
CCGCATCCCGAGCGACTCCGCGCGGGCGACGGCCTTCGCGAGCCGCGCCCCGTCGAAGGGCTTGAGCAGGTAGTCGATGGCCCCGGCGTCGAAGGCGTCGATGGCGTAGCGGTCGTGGGCCGTGGTGAAGATCACGTACGGCGCGGGCGCCAGGACGTGAGCCACCATCGCGATGCCGTCCATGCCGGGCATCTGCACGTCGACGAAGGCCAGGTCCGGGCCCTCCTGCTCGATGAGCGCGAGCCCCGACTCGCCGTCGGCGGCCTCGCCCACCACCGTCACCCGCCCCCCGAGGCCCTCCCGGATGAGCCGCCCCAGGCGCTGCCTCGCGGGCTGCTCGTCGTCGATGATCACCGCGCGTGCCGTCATGTCTCGTTACCTCCCGTCGGCGCGCAGGACCCCGCGCGCGATCACCGTCGCCACCGTCATCGTCGACTCCGCGACGATGGAGAACTCCCCGCGCTCGCCCCACGCCAGCGCCACGCGCCGTCGCACCAGGTCGAGGCCGAGGCCGCCCGCGCGCGGCCCGTCGAAGGCCCCGGGGCTGCGCACCATGAGCACCAGGTCGGCGCCCCGCGCGCTCGCCGTCACGGCGATGGGACCGTCGCCTACGCGCCCGTGGCGGACGGCGTTCTCCAGCAGCGGCTGGAGCACCAGCGGCGGGACGTCCACCGCGGCCAGCGCCTCGTCGCGCTCGATGGACACCCGCAGCGCGGGGTAGCGCGCCTCGAGCAGCCCGGTGTAGTCGCGGGCCAGGGCGAGCTCGTCGTCGAGCGGGTGCAGCGGGCGCTGCCGGGTGTCGAGCACCGCGCGCAGCAGGGTCGAGAGGCGCACCACGTTGTCCTCCGCGGCCACCGGGTCGCTGGCGCACTGGCTCGCGATGGCGTTGAGGGCGTTGAAGAGGAAGTGCGGGTCGAGGTCGGCGCGCAGGGCGTCGAGCTGCGCCGCGGCGAGCTGCGCGGCCAGGCGCTGGTGCGACCCGAGCGTGCGGTCGAGGCGCTGCTCGAGCTGGATGTCCCGCGCGAGCCCCCAGCCGCCGATGACGAAGAGCAGCCACGCCACGAGCACCTCGCGCGGCTGCCCCATCGCGTAGACCCGGTAGATGTGCACCGCCCCCGCGAAGCCGCGGTAGAGGGTGACCAGGCCCGAGAAGAGCGCCGTCGCCACGCCCAGGGCGAGCAGGGCGCGCAGGAGCTTCTCGCCCCGGCGGCCGTCCTCCTCCAGCGGGAGCAGCGCGCGCCAGGCCAGCGGCCCGAGGAGCAGGGTGTAGAGCGCCGCGAAGGGGCCGAAGAGCAGGGCGACGTCGCGCTGCGTGGCCTCGGCCTCCAGCACCCCGAAGCCCACGCCCAGCACCAGGGTGGCCGGCAGCCGCCACGAGCGCATCGCCTCGCGGACGGTGTCGCGGACCAGGGCCACGAGGTCGAGGGTGGGCTCTCTCATCGATGCGCGCCGACCATACGCGCCGCCGCGGCCGGGGGCATCCCGCGCTCCCGGTGAGCGGTCCCGGGCGCGCGGCGAGCGGTCACCCGGCGACGCGGAGCACCCGATCGGCGCGCAGGATCGCCGGCACCAGCCCCGCCCCCACCCGCGCGAGCCCGACGTGCGGCGGGCGGAACCACAGCACCCGCGCCGTCAGCTCCCGCTCCGCGTGCCCCGGGGTGCGCACCACCAGCCGGAGGGGCCGCGCCGTACCCACCGCCTCGGCGAGGACCTTCGCGATGGCGGCGCGCACCTGCACCCGGCCGTCGGCCGCCCGCACCTGCCAGAGGTCCATGGGGTCGACCGGGGCGAGCGCGGCGCAGAGCCGGGCGAAGAGGGCGACGAGGGCGCGCACGTCCTCGCCCGCGCGGTGCCAGCGCACCGGCTCGAGGCCGAGCGCGCCGCAGAGCGCCGAGAGGTTGTAGTGCCGCGCGTGCACGGCCCGGCGGGCGAGGCGCAGGGTGTCGATCGCGGGGCCGATGCGCCGGGTCAGACCCGCGTCGGCGAAGGCCCGATCGAGGAAGCGCACGTCGAGGTCGACCCCGTGCATCACCGGCACCGCCCCGTCGAGCAGCGCGTCGAGCCTCGGGGCGACGTCCGCGAAGTCCGGCGCGTCGAGCACCGCCGCGGGCTCGATGCCGTGCAGCGCCGCGGCCCCGGGTACGCTGGGCACCTCGGTGCGCAGCAGCGTGACGTAGCGATCGACCACCACGCCCCCCACCACCCGCGCCACCGCGACCTCCAGCAGCGCGTCGCGCGCGGGGTCGAGCCCGGTCATCTCGCAGTCGATGAGCGCGAAGGGGCATCGCGCGAAGGGCAGCGTCCAAGGCGGCTCGGGCGGCGGCGGGTCCGGGGGGAGATCGGCGTCAGTCACGGTGGTGCGCGGTGACCCTCACGGGGGTTTAGGGCTCGTGATAGAGTCTCGCACGATGAGCGCGCGCTTCCCATCGACTCGGGCCGTGGTGTGCTTGGCGACCGTCGGCGCCGGGCTGTGGTCATTCCCTGTCACTGCCCTCGCCGACGACCCGGTGTGCGCGGTGCGGGCCGCGGCGACCCCGATGGCGTTCTCCGCCCGCGGCGAGGTGGACTTCGGACCGGGCTTCCGCGGCACGCTCGGCGCGACCAACCTCGGCCTCGACTACAACTTGCTGCTCCAGGGCGACTACGACTGGAACATGCCGGGCGAGCTGCGCACCCGCTGGCCACCCATCATGCGGGTGAGCGCGATCGGCACCCCCAACGGCGGGCGGCTCACGGTGCAGTACGGGCTGCGCCTCCAGGCGACGCTCCGCCTGTTCGGCCTCGCCATCCCGGTGCCGATCGACGCCTGGGTGGGCATGGCCGACCGCAGCGAGCGCGGGATGTCGATGTTCACGCCGTGGGCATGGCAGCCCGAGCCCACGGCGGTGAGGGTCACCGCGAGCGAGCGATTGATTCGGGAGGGCGACCTCAACAACGTCCCGGTGCTCAACACCGTGCACTACCGGGTGTACGGGAGCTACGAGCTCACCACCACCGTCCGCACCCGGGAGATCTCCTTCCCGCAGGCGATGAGCGCCATCACCGAGGCGATGCCCGAGGCCGACGTCTCGCCGACGGCCAACGGCGACATGAACCTCCCCGCAACCTGGAACGGCACCCTGCGCTACGTCGGCTCGCTGCGCATCCGGGTCGAGGCGGAGTACCGGGTGTGCGTGAGCCTGCTCTGCACCACCCGCCGCGACACGCTGTTCAACGGCGCGGTGCCCTTCGCGAGCTCGATGGAGCAGCAGATGTCCGTCGACCGGAGCATCCGCCTCACGCTGCCGGGCGCCGCCACGATGCCCGACTACCGCGTCGACCTCGGGCGCATCCAGCTCGGGCGGCAGGGCCGGGAGGTCATCACCCTCAGCAACCCCGGGCGCGCCACCGTGCTCTTCACCCCCACCGCCCCGACCGAGACCGCCTTCGCGGTGGCCACCGACCCGCTCTGCGTCGCCGGCGGCGCCACCCGGCAGCTCTCGGTGCGCTTCACCCCCACCCGCGAGGGCGCCTACGAGTCCGACTTCCTGATCGCCACCTCCTCGCCGGCGGTGCCGACCGTGATGCTCCGCCTCGTCGGCCAGGCCTACGACCCGCTCTCGACCCGCGACGCGGGCGCGACGCCCTCCGACGCGGGCGCCGATCGCGACGCGGGCGCCTCCGCCTCCGACGCGTCCAGAGAGGACGCGGGCACCGCCGAGGGCGACGCGGGCGAGACGCTCTACGAGCAGAGCCCCGAGGGCTGCGGCTGCCGCACAACGGGGACGGCGCCGGGCCGCGGCGGGTGGTGGGCGCTCGGCCTCGGGGCCCTCGCGCTCCTGCGGCGCCGCCGTCGCGAGCCGCAGTAGGGGCAGATCACCCCCTCCCGGACGGCGATCAGCGAGAGCCGCCGAGCCCGCCCGCGAAGGGCAGGATCGACTTGATGTCCTCGTCGTTGAAGCGGAGCTGCGCGCCGAGGAAGTAGTCGAAGCGGTCGCCGTTGAAGACGTCGTCGACGCCGCCGATGATCCACGCGCGCTGGAGCACGTTGACGGCCGCGGCGACGCGCAGCCGGGGGTAGGCGTTCTCGCCGAAGGCGAAGACGTCGGTGCGCACCTCGAGGGCGTTGTCGAGGAGGTGCAGGTCGAGCCCGAGGCCGCCGCTCGACTCCTTGATGCCGAAGCGGAAGGTCGCCGGGCCGAGCCGCCGCGCGAACATCAGGCTGAAGCGGAAGGCGTCCGTGGTGACCCGCTGCGTGCTGCGGACGTGCGCCGTCATCGTGGGGTCGGTGGTGTCGGTGACCGTGCTGATATTGCGCGTGAGCCCGCGCGGGTCGTCGACGAACTCCAGGAGGTAGTACTTGTCCTCGCGCGGCTGGAGGCGCAGCTCGACGGTGCTGCGCAGGGTGTTGGAGATGAAGCTGTATTCGCTGCGCAGGCCGACGATGGTCTGGAGCCGCGCGATGGGGCCCACCACGTCGTTGATGGCCTCGGCGGTGCCCTGCACCTCGTCGATGAGGGTCTCGTCGCGCACGAGGCGACCGAGGCTCCCCTCGCCCCGGTCGATGGCGCCGGTGGTGGCGTTGACGTGCTCGAGGGTCTCGCGCAGCTCGCGCGACGCCGCGGCGATGTTGCGGATCGCCTCCTGGGTCTCGGTCACGGTGTTCTGGTCCTGCGGCTGGTCGCGGCCGAGGATCTGCGCGAGCCGGTCGGTGGACACCCGGAGGTTGGTCAGCATCGCCTGGATCTCGGGCCCGCCCTGCGTGGTGATGCGGTCGACCGAGGCGAGGGTGTGGGTCACCACCTCGGCGTTCTGCTGCACCGTGCGGTTGATCGCTGCGGTGAGCTCGCTCACGTTGCGGATGGTGTCGGCGATCTCCCGCTGGCCGGTCTCGTTGCCAATGGCGCCCGCGAGGCGCTCGGTCACCCGGCTGATGTCGCGGGTGATGTTCGCGACGTTGTTCATGATGACGTCGGTGTTGGTGCCCTCGAAGACGCTCGCGATGCGGTCGCCCGGGCGCAGCCGCGCCGCCGTCGCGTTGCCCGGCGCCACCACCAGCACGAACTCCCCGAGGATGGACACCGCCCGCCGCGAGATGGTCGCGTTGCGGTACATCGCCACGTCGTTCTGCACCCGGATGGTCACCCGGGCCTTGCCGTTCTCCAGCTGGATGCGTTCGATCTCGCCGATGGCGATGCCCGCGGTGACCACCCGCGACCGCGGCACGAGGCCCGCCGCGTCGTCGAACATGGCGTAGAGCCGGTAGCCGTCGCCGGTGCCCTGCCCCTTGAAGAGGGTCCGCCACATCACCACCGCGGCGATGACCGCGGCCACCAGCATCACTCCAACCTTCAGCGACCGGGAGATGTTCTGCATGAGGGGCGCGGATGGGCGGCCTGCAGCATAGCCACAGCGCGGAGCCGTTGACCACCCGAGCGCGGCCGATGCCTCAGGGGGTCGGGGCGGCGGTGGCGGGGCGGCGCTCGATGCGGAGGGTCACGCTCCCCGGGAGCGGGGCGCGCGTGGCGGGGGGCGTCGCCCGAGGGGCGGCACGCGGCACCACGAGGCGCTGCGCGACGCGCTCGCCGATGAGCACGTCCGCGATCACCTGCGCCTGTCGCGCCGCTTCGATCTGCGCGGGCGGACCGGCGCCCGGGGTCACGTCGACGAGCACCCGGGTGACCTCGGCCCCGCGCGCCCGGATGCGCTGCGCGGCCTGCTGGAGCAGGGCCCGGGCAGCGGGGGTGACGGTCTGCGCCCGCGGCGCCACGGCCACGCGCACGGCGAAGCGCAGGGTGTCCCCCGACGGGTCCCAGGTGACGCGCTCGACGCCCACGTCGGGGCATCCGTCGGCGTCCGCGACGCCGTTGATGGTCTCCGGGCGGTCGGCGCAGCGGTCGGCCTCGCCCAGCACGCCGTCGCGATCGGGGTCGGCGTCGGGGCAGCCGGCGCGGAAGCGATCGGCCACCTCCCCCGCCGGGACCTCCGGGCACTGGTCGTCCGCGTCGACCACGCCGTCGCGGTCGGCGTCGGCGACGGGGCAGCCCGCGCGGGCCGGGTCGGGGCGTTCGCCGCGGGCCACGTCGACGCAGCGGTCGTCGGGGTCGAGCACCCCGTCGCCGTCGGTGTCCGGGATGGGGCAGCCCGCGCGGGCCTCGTCGGGGTGGTCGCCCGCCGGGACGTCGACGCACGGGTCGTCGCTGTCGAAGACCCCGTCGTTGTCGTTGTCGGGATCGGGGCAGCCGTCGGCGTCCTCGTGGTTGTCGACGTCCTCGGGCTCGTCGCGACACCGGTCGCTGAGGTCGAGCACGCCGTCCTGGTCGTTGTCGGGATCGGGGCAGCCGTCGTCGTCCTCGAACTCGTCGCGGTCTTCGGCCTGTGTGCGGCAGCGGTCGTCGGCGTCGACGATTCCGTCTCGGTCGGTGTCGTTGCCGCGCGGCGCGTACGAGACCCCCACGATGGCCCGCCACGCCGGGATGAGCGCCCCGCTGGCCAGCGGCGCGGCGCCGCCCGCGATGAGCTCGATGTCCCCGGCCTCGTCGGTGGCGTAGCGGAGCCCGGCGAAGAGTTCCTGCGTGGTGGTGGTGGAGAAATCGCCGCGGGTCACCAGCGACACGGTGTTGAGGTACTCCGCCGAGAGGCCGAGGCGGGCGATGGGGCGCACCGCGATGCCCACGCCGAGGACCCCGACGCTACCCACGGCGAGGTCGCCGATGGTGGACGTGGGGCGCAGCCGCGCGCCGATGTTGGCCGTCACCGAGAGCGCCCGGGTGCGGTAGTCGACCACGACCATGGGCGCGAAGGTGGCGCCGCCGCTGCCGTTGAAGCCCTTGTCGTCGCCGAAGGGGATCGCCGCGCCCAGGTCGAGCCGCAGCCCGACGCCGCGCGCGTCGGCGGCCCGGTCGCGCTGCACGATGGCCCAGGAGGCCTCGAGGCGGATGTCGCGCAGCGCGGTGTCGCCCAGCGCGGAGGCCCCGGGGGCGTTCACTGCCCGCGCGCCGTCGCCCGACTGGGCGAGCACCACCGGGATGGCCGCGGAGAGCTGGAAGCGCCGGAGGATGCCGACGGACCAGAGGAAGTCGGTGGTGATGGCGTAGTCGACCGCGGCGCGCTGGTCGGACGGGTTGCCGATCGGGGTGAGCGTGAGCGGGCGGCGCATGGCGTGCGCGAGCAGGCCGAAGCTCACGGCGCCGGAGGGCGAGACCATGGCGCTGCGGAGCGCGACGTGGTCGGTGGGCCCCGCGGCGGGCCACCATGTCTGCGCGTCGACGGAGCTGTCGGTGCCGACGGTCTGACCGCGCGCCGTCGAGGGCGCGAGGGTGAGGCAAAGGGCGAACGCGCCGAGCGCCGATCGCGTCCACATCGAACGATCCACTGAACACCTCGTCATCGGAAACTGAGCTTCATCAGGAGCAACACCGCCGGTAGGATGCTTCTAGCGGGCGGAGTACACCGCGCCGGGGGCGACGGTCAGGGTCGCGGGCGGCGATCCGTCGCGCTCGACGGCGAGGACCACCGGCCGGAGGCTCGCGCGGTCCATCGCCTGGTGGGACTCGATCTCCCCGAGGTCCTGCACCCGGCGGCGGTCGAGGGCGACGATGCGATCGCCCACGCGCAGCCCGGCGGCGGCGCCGGGGCCCCCCTCCTCGACGGCCAGCACCTGGAGGTTGTCCCCGTGCACCTCGAAGGTCACGCCCATCCCGAAGCGGGGCTCCGGCGGTCGCGCGGCGAGGCGCAGGAAGGCGTTGCGCTGGTACCGGATGACCCAGTTGCCTCCGTCGAGGGCCGACGAGGGCACCCCCGTCACGTGCTCGGCGCCGACGGGCTGGTCGACCACGCCGTCGGCGTCCCAGAGCTCGAAGCGCAGCACGCTGTCGGGGCGGATCCGCAGCGTGACCGCCGCGTTGCGCCACTCGGGGCGCAGGGAGTTCTGGATCACCGGCGTGCGATACACCTCGACGCCGTCGCGCAGGACGACCGCGTAGAGGTCCGGCTCGCCGTCGCTGTCCCAGGGCTGCCCGTCGGTGCGGCTGGGCGGCAGCTCGGCGGAGAGCACCGACACCGTGCGCACGTCGTCCGGGGGCGGCGCGATCGAGCGCTGCTGCACCATGTCGGCGGGCACGCTGCGGGTCGCCGTGGTGTACCGCGGGAAGACGGCGCCACACCCGACGAGCGACGGCACCGACGCCAGCCCGGCCACGATGAACCAACGGGTGGTAGCCATTTCTCCGCGCGAGGATAGGCATAGCCGGGGGGGAGGTTCCAGGGGCAAACCCCTCCGGGTCCCGTGTCCGCCGCGCCCGCAGCGGTATAGCCTCCACCGCCCTCACACCATGAACGAAGCCAACCGACTACACGACGCGCGCATCCCCGACGCCGGGAAGGTCCACCCCGCCGAGCGGATGTTCCGGGTGAACTGGATCGCCGCGGAGTTTCGCTCCCCGAGCGGCATCCCCCTGCTGACGGCGGACCACGTCTCCCGGCTGGGCCGCGCGGCGCGCCTGATCGACCTCCGCTCGCCCGTCGAGCTCGCCGGTCCGCTGGGGTACATCCCCGGCTCCGACTGGCTCACCGAGGAGAGCGCCATGGAGGTGCTCGCGGCGCTCCCAGACGACGACCCCGTGGTGCTCATCTCCCGCGGCGGCGAGCGGGCGGGCGCCCTCGCCCTCGCCCTGGAGCAACGGGGCAAGCGCTTCGTGGCCGCCCTCTTCGGGGGCGTGATCGCGTGGCGTCAGGTGGGGCTCCTCACGGTGCGCGACCCGGAGATCTTCACCCGCCAGGGCATGCTGCGCGCCCCGCGCACGAGCTGGGAGACCTCCAAGGGAAAGCTCTCCAAGGGCGACATCGAGGCCCACCTCGGGGACGCCCGCTCGCTGCGCTGGATGAAGGTCGCGGCGCTGCTCGTCAACGGCCGGCTGTCCTGCGTGGACGGCCGGGACGACAGCGGCGTGATGGGCACGCCGGGCGGCGACGCGGGGGAGTTCCTGCTGTCGCTCGCGGCGCTCGAGCGGGTCACCGGGCGGGCGCTCGACGACACCACGATGCACACCCTGCTGCTCCGCCGCCTCGACGCCTTCGGGCGCTTCTACCTCCACACCGACATCCATGCCTCCAACCTGCTCATCACCGCGCTGCGGGCCGACCGCCGCTTCGACGCCGTGCTCGCGAACGTCTTCCAGCCGCTGGAGTGGCGTCGCTTCATGGAGTCGCCGCCCGCCGCGGTGCGCCCTGCGATGTTGGAGCACATGGTGCAGCCCCAGCACATCGGCTGCGGGCACCTGCGCCTCGCGCTGCAGCAACCCGAGCGCTACGGCATCCGGCCGAAGCTCATCGAGGCCTTCCTGCGGTCGTTCCTGTCGCTCCGCTGGCAGGGCCACGAGGAGAACGAGATCGCCGTGCTGCCCGGCGGCCACGCCGAGGGCGCGGTGGTGAACATCGTCGTCGAGCACGAGGTCGACGCGTTCTCGAAGATCCCGCTGGTGTCGCCGATGGCCGAGGGGTCGCAGATGTTCATCAACCACCCGCAGGTGAGCCGCTTCCTGCGGGGGCAGGTGGCGCGCTTCCTCTCGCGCCAGGGTGACCGCGTCGCCCTCGGTCCGGGCGGCGAGGCCGAGCTCAACGCCGTGCTCGAAGAGCTGGGCGCCGTGCAGCTGTCCCACACCCTCTCGTCGCTCGCCGGGGCATTGCCCATCTACGAAGTGCGCTTCGACGACACCTCCGCGTGCGTTACCGCGCAGGGCGAGGTCGCAGCCGGGCCGACCTGAGCGCGCCTCACATCAGGATGCCGTTGGCGTCGGGCGTCGGCAGGGCTGGGACGTCCTCGTCGCCGAGGCGCTGCCGGAGGTTGATCTCGATGGTCTTCGACATCGCGCCCAGCGGCAGGCCGTTCCAGAACATGGTGAAGGGGTCTTCGAGCACGCGCCCGGCCTCGCTGATGAGCGAAAATCCACTGCACACCAGGAGGTTCATCGGGATGGTGAACCAGCCGAGGTCGCGCACCAGCGCGAAGGGAAGCAGGCAGCCGAAGGCCAGGATGAGCCGCTCGGCGATGAAGCCGTAGCCCCGCGGGAAGGGGGTCTTCTTGATGCGCTCGCAGCCGCCCTGCACGTCGTGGAGGTTGCCCAGGATGCGGTCGACGGTCTGAAGCCGGAGGTCGGAGAGCCCGCCCTCGTCGGCGGCGCGGGTGAACGCCACGCGCTGCGCGTGGAGCAGGGCGAAGGCGGGGTTGCGGTCGCCGACGAGGCCCGCGCGCTCGGCCGCGCTGGTGAACGCGACGAGGTCGGCGTCGCGCAGCGGGTCCTGCTCACGCAGCGAGCACCGCAGCGCGTGGGCGAAGGCGATCTGACGGTGCACGACCTCGCGGGCGAGCGACGGGGGGAGCGTGGCGACGGCGAAGGAGCCCAGGTCGCGGGCGTTGTTGATGAGCCGCCCCCAGAGCTGCCGGCCCTCCCACCACCGGGCGTACCCGTGGTTGGAGCGGAAGCTCACGAAGATGCCGATGGCCCCGCCGACGACCGAGATCGGCGTCGGCGGCAGGGACAGGTGGGTCCATCGGGGGATGAGGTAGATGGCCTGCGCGAGGGCGCCGGTGGCCACGAAGAGCAGCGAGTTGCGCCACTGCCAGGCGAGCAGCCCGAAGACCGAGCTGCGGTTGCTGACCATCATAGGGCCGCGAGGAGTACCAACTCTGCGGCTCCGCGGCGAGCGGGGCCATGCGTTGACGCACGCCCTCGCCGCTACCAGCGCGTCGGCAGCGCCACCCGTCGGGTGCCCTCCGACCGGGTCACCTCCAGCGTGGTGGCTCCTGGCGGCGGAGGGGGCGCGAGCACGTGCACCTCGTCGCTGTCGCCGAGCGCGTCGACCTGCGCCGGCGCCTCGCGCAGCGTGCGCCCCGCGGCGTCGAGCCAGCGCAGCGCGGCGCCACCGGAGTCCACCGGCGGGAGGTCGAGCGCGTCGAGCCACTCGGCCATCGCCGCGCGATCGAGGCGCAGCACCCGGTGCCGGAGGGAGGCCCGCGCCGCGCTCGCGCCCACCCGCAGGCCGACCGTGACGGGGACGTCGTTGACCGCGCGGATGCGGTCCCACAGGGCGGAGTAGCTGTAGTCGGAGATCCAGCGCGGGTCGCAGTAGCCCATGAAGTCGTAGGCGCTCGGGCGCACCAGGGCGCGGCGGCGCTCGTCGTAGCCCCAGTCGCCGATGACCCCGCGCTCGTACGGGAACGCCAGGTCGGGGCCCGCCGCGCCGCCGCACGGCGCGTGCGAGCGGCCGTGGTTGTGACCGAGCTCGTGCACGAAGGTCTGCGCGGCGCGGTCGCCCATGTACCCGAGCCCGGCGGCGACCTTGCCGCTGCGGTCGTTGGGGACCACCCCGAGGTAGCCCTGCCCCAGCGTGCACGGCCCCTGGCAGTACTCGTCGAAGAACTCCGTCGGGGTCACCAGACCGTAATAATAGACCCCAGACGGAGCCTCCTCGCGCTGGCGCAGCGCGCGGAGGGTCGCGATCATCGCGCCGAAGTCCGCGCTGCCCGAGCGGAGCAGACCGCGGGTCCACGCCACGGGCTCGTGCACGGTGACGCGCACCTCGCTCACGGGGAACATCGCCCGCAGCGACGAGCGCATGTCCTCGATCTGGTCGTCGGAGGTGCTCGGCAGCCTCCCGGAGCCGTCGACCTCCCAGCGGAAGGGCACCACGACCACGTCGAGGCCGCCGTCTTGCTGGGCGCGCAGCGGGTGCTCGGCGCCGTCCGCCGGGAAGCGCGCGACGTCCGGGACGCCCGCCTCGACCTCCGCTCCGCCCGGCGCGAGGAGCTGCAACGACAGCCGGGTGTCGGGACCCACCGCCTCGGGCGGCAGCGCGAACTGGAACACCGACCCTTCGGACTCGTCGCGCGACACCCTGGAGATGGATCGCCGGTCGCGCAGGACGGTGCCGACCTCGCCGCGGCGCACGGTGAGGAGCCCCTCGACCGCGCCGGTGCGGAAGCCCGCCTCGGGGCGCACGTACACCCGCACCACCGCGGCGCGGCCCGCCACCACCGGGACGGTGCGCGCGGTCACCACGCTGCCCTGCCGGAGCAGCGGCACCCGAACGGCCTGGAAGAGCGACACGTCCGTGATGGTCAGCGCGCGGACGAGACCCGTCGCCGCGGGGACGTCGGGGCGGCCCTCCACGGCGACCGCCGGGACGGAGTCGGGGCCGACCACGACGGAGCCGTCCACGGGGGCGAAGGTCGGCTCGACGCCGCACGCTGGCAGCAGGAGCGCGGCGAGGCACGGAGCGAGGTGACGGACCAGGCGCGTGGACACGGCGGGGATAGGCGATCCATCCCGCGGCGATGTCAAGGCGACCACCGCCGCAGGCGCAGGGAGTTGAGCAACACCGACACGCTCGACAGGGACATCGCCGCGCTCGCGAACACGGGCGAGAGGGTCCACCCCGTCCATGGCTCGAAGAGGCCCGCGGCCAGGGGGATGCCCACCACGTTGTAGACGAAGGCCCAGAAGAGGTTCTGCCGGATGACCGCGAGGGTGCGCCGCGCGAGGCCCAGCACCGTCGGCACCGCCGCCACGCCGCCCCTTAGGATGGTCACGTCGGCCGCCGACGCCGCCACGTCCGCGCCGCCCATCATCGCCACGCCCAGGTCCGCCGCGGCCAGCGCCGGGGCGTCGTTGACCCCGTCGCCCACCATCGCCACCCGAGCGCCCGCCGCCCGCGCCTTCGCCACCACCGCGGCCTTCTCCTCGGGCCGCGTCTCTGCCCACACCTCGCTCACCCCCACGGAGCGCGCCACCGCCAGCGCCGTCGCCCGCCGATCGCCCGTCACCATGGCCACCCCGATGCCCATCGCTCCGAGCGCCGCCACCGCCGACGCGGCCTCCGGGCGCGCCGTGTCGGCGAGGGCGACCAGGCCCGCGACCGCGCCGTCCACCGCCACGAGCGAGGCCGTCTCGCCGCGCTCGGCGGCCGCCGCGGCGTCGCCCTCCAGCGCCGAGGCGTCGATGCCCTCGTCCGCGAGCCACCGCGCCGTTCCGACGCGCACCAGCGCCCCGCCCACGGTCGCGCGGAC
>CAIOSS010001215.1 GCA_903860995.1 uncultured delta proteobacterium
CAGTAGCTCCCGTCGGGGTCATTGAAGCAGGGCTCGACGGCGTCGCTGGCGCAGGCATCGGTGGCCCCGGGAGGTCGAGGCACCCGTCGGCGCAGGGCTCGACGGCCCCCGCCACGCCGCCCTCGCAGCGCAGCAGTCCCCCCGACGGAAGCCCTAGCAGGCCCGCGCACCACGTGCCGTTCGCCCGCTGCGCGCAGGGCTCCAACGCGGGGCGATCGAGCACGACGGGGCGATCGACCGCGTCCATCGCCCTCGGGGCGTCGGAGGTGGCGTCCGGCGGAGCGGGGAGCGTCGCGTCGTCGAGCGGCGCGTCCGCGTCGGGGACGGGCGTGAGGTCGCCGACGGTGCCGGAGCACCCGGCGAGGGCCAGGGCGAGCGTGAGCGCGACGAGGGAGCGCACGGAGGCGACTCTAGCGCAGGCGACGTTTCAGGGGGTCGGGGCCGGGGCCGGGACGACGCCCGTGGGCAGCGCGGGGGGGACGGCGTCGGTGTGCTCGTTGCCCGTGGGCGTGGCGCCCGCGGAGGTGGCCGGGGCCGCGGCGTTGAGCAGCTCGCGCAGCCGCGCGCGGCGCTCGGCCTCCGGGAGCTGGAGCACCTGCGTGGTGTCCAGGGTCATCATGGGGACGTTGCCGCCGCCGGTGACCACCGGGAGGTGGCCGTCCCAGCGTTCGAGCTGGCGGTACGCGATGACGTCGCGGTTCATCGAGAGGCGGATGATCTCGTTGGCCTGCGCCTCGGAGCGCGCCCGGATGAGCAGCGCGTCGCCCTCGCCCTGCGCCCGCTGCCGGGCGGCCTCGGCGGCGCCGCGGGCCTGGGCCACGGCCTGCTCGGCCTCGGCGCGGATCTGGCGCACGCGGTTCTCGGCCTGGATGGCGTTCTGCGTGGCCTCCATCGCGCGGTTGATGGCCGCGACGACGTTGTCCGGGAGGCGCAGCGCGGAGTTGAAGGTGAGCTGGTCGATGACGAAGCCGTCGTCGCCGAGGCGCTGCACCACGCGCTGGAGGCTCTCGTTGAGCAGCCGGGTCTTGCCGGCGCCGTAGATCTGCTGCACCGGCATGACCGCCGCGCCCTCGTTGAGGGCCTCGCGCACGACGTTGCGCACGTACCCGTGGGCGAGCACCAGCACGTCGCGCTGGCGGAAGCGGGCGTACAGCCGCGGCGCCCGCTGCGCCTCGACGTGGAAGGCGAGGCCCACGTCGGCGTTGACGGTCACCCCCTCGGACGACGCGAAGGTGATCGACTCGTCGGCGGCCGCACCCTCGTGGATGTCCTTGCTCCAGACGATGTTCTGCACGCTCGTGGGAAACTCCACGACCATCTCGGTGATGGGGTTGTAGGCCACCCAGCCCGCGACGATGGGCGCGTCCTGCACGCCCCGCGCGGTGCCCGCGAGCTTCACCCGGATGCCTACGTGCCCGGGGTCGACGCGCGTGCAGCTCGCCGACCCGACGACCATCGCCAGCACCAGGAGCCCGAGCGTGAGCGCGCCCTTGCGCAGGAAGCCTCCAACGCCCTCGGGGTTGAAGTGCACCGTGTTGCCAGTCTTTGCCATCGCTGTCCCTCTTCTCAGGTCCGCGGGCGGAGCACGCGCTTCGCCACGACCACGTTCATCCCCACGGTGAGCGCCGCCACCGCCCAGCCGAGCCACACCTCGGCGTCGCGCGGGGTGTTCACCCACCCGACCACCAGCGTGAACACCCACGCATCCAGCAGCAGCGCCGCCACCACGGCCGCCGCCCGCTGCGCGCGCGACCGGCGCGCACCGCGCAGCCCTTCGAGCTCGGCCCTCAGGCGGGCGTTCTCCGCCGCGAGGCTCGACCGATCATCCCGATACGCGCCTGGACCGTCACCCGTGTTCACTGCGGGCAGCGTATACCCCCGCCACCTCGTCCACGCACCCGCGGACAGCGCATTGCGCGGCGACACGACCGCAGCGGGGCGCTGTTTCCGAGGGGCATGGGCGGTGATAGCTTCCGCGCGCCCTTCGAGCCCTTCGATCCCTGTGTGAGGACCGCCCGTGAAGCCCGTCTCCCGCCGCCTGCTCGCCGCCGCCGCGCTCTCCGCCACCGCACTCTCGCTCGTCCCCGCGGCCGCCGAGGCCATCGTCGTGGCCCGCGTCACGCGCCACGGGTACATCCTCACCGATGACCCCGCCGAGCCCCTCTACGGAGAGAGCCTCCCGGTCACCAACACCCGGGAGATGTACACGTTCATCTACGAGGTCACCAACGCCCTCAACGACGTCGAGGGCTTCCACCAGGGGCGCTACCTCGCCACGATGCAGCTGCCGAGCACGCAGCAGCCGCTCGCGTTCTACCTCCCCATCCGCAACGACGTGCGCGGCATCGGGCAGCGCAGCAGCGCCGACACCCGCGCGGAGGTCTTCGACAACAACCGCGCGCTCAGCACCGCGTTTCCCCTCGACGGCTTCCTCTACCTCAACTCCCTGCGCTTCTACACCGACCCCCGCTCCATCAACTTCGGGCGCTACCTCATCTGCACCCAGGAGTTCGGTCACCGCTACGGGCCGCGCCTGGAGATCACCCCGTACCCCCTCGGCGCCCCCGACGCGGGCGCGGACGGCGGCGCCCCCGATGACGCCATGACCATGGGCGTCGACGCGAGCCTCCCCGCAGACGTCCCCGCGCTCACCGACGTCCCCGCGCTCACCGACGTCCCCGCGCTCACCGACGCCCGGAGCGACGGCGCCGTGGACGCGGCGGCCCCGGGACCGCTGTCCCGCGACACCTTGCTCGGCCGCGGCAACGAGATCAACGGGATGACCGTCAACCGCGCTCACTGGAGCTACTTCTTCAACACCGGCGGCTCGCCGATGGAGGGCAACCTCTGGACGGAGATCGCCCCCGGGGAGTTTCGCACCGAGCGCCCGTCGTTCCGCTTCTCGGATTTCGACCTCTACAACATGGGCCTCGTGCCGGCCTCCGCGGTGCGCCCCACCTTCCTCATCGCGGAGCCCACCATGCTCCCGCGCGGCGTCGACCGCGACTCGTCGCCCGAGTACTCCGGCCGCACGGTGACCGTCCGCGGGCGCCGCGTGGGCGTCTCCATCAACGACGTCATCGCCGCCAACGGGCGCCGCGTGCCGGCCTACCCCGACACCCCGCGCGACCTCGACGTGGTCTGGGTGCTCTGGGTGCAGCCC